>JAEKLQ010000083.1 GCA_019509785.1 Fibrobacterota bacterium
TACAGTATATGGAGAGGTGAATTCAAGGCAAGAATATGCCGATTTTGCGGAAATGGATTGGGAAGTTTGAGTAACCCCCCCCAAAAATGGGACGAGGCGGAATATCCTGGGAGAGGAAGAATCCACCTATATAATTGGTGATATCACCTAAACAATTGGTATATTAGGAATATGTTAGCGATACTCTTCTGTTCTGAACTAAGGGAGAAAATCCTCCTGTACCTCGAAGAATGCGGGGAAGCGTACAGCTCGGAACTCGCGAAAAATTTCGCCGCCAGCCTGTTCGCGGTGCAGAGCCAATTGAAGAAGCTGGAAGAGGCCGGCATCCTGGTCAGCCGCAACGCCGGAAAAACGCGGATGTTCTCCATAAATCCCAGGTACTTCCTGAAAGCCGAATTGATCGCTCTGCTAAAAAAGAACCTGGAAGCGATTCCGGAAAAGGAAATCCGGGAATACTATAGGCCCCGGCGACGGCCGCGCCGAAGCGGAAAGCCGCCATGAAAAAGAAGATGGGATTGGAGGCAATGGCCCAGTACGCGTATAGCGGGTTGAAGAAAGCAGGAATCGACGTAACGCTCTCCGGAGGCGCCTGCGTATCCATCTACACGGACAACGCGTACCAATCCGGCGATCTCGATTTCATCCGGCAGCTGCACGATGGATTCGAAAAGGTGTCCAGCGTTATGGAAGGACTCGGATTCGAACGGGAGGGACGGCATTTCACGCATCCCGATAGCGGATTCTTCGTTGAGTTTCCGCCACCGCCCATCTCGGTAGGCAACGAGCCTCCCCGCTCCATCGTGGAAAACGTCTTGAAAACGGACTTAGGGGAAATGCCCGTGAAAATGCTTTCCCCCACCGATTGCGTGAAGGATAGGCTCTGCGGGTATTTCTACTGGAACGATCTCCAATGCCTGGAACAGGCGATGATGGTCGCCGTCGCGCGGGGGGAAGACCTGGACATGAAAGAGCTGAAGCGTTGGGCGCGCCAGGGAGGCATGTTGGAGCGCTTTTCGACATTCCAGGAACGGTTACGGAAGCAGCAGCCCGGAAAAGGAAGAAAAAGAGGCAAATAAATTGGTAGGATAGCCAACAGTGGCGATGCGATAAGCGTTAGATTTAACTTGCGCCGCACCTCTCATCCGGGAGACCCTCCATGCTTCCATCCTTCCGTTCCTTGAAGACGTTCTCATTGTCCTTGGCCCTGGCCTGCGCCGGGGCCCACGCATGGGATTGGGTCCCTTCAAATAAACAAGGGGCCCAAATCGCCAACGTCTACTATGGCGTGGACGACGTTCCGAATAGTTACGGGGGCAGAGAAACAGTCCTCAAGCTGACCCTGCAAGGGGTAGGCCAGTTCGAATACTATGGCGGTGACTACCAACAGGTCCTCGCCATATTCCAATCCCTGGTCCAAGCCAAGGGCGACAGCCTGCCCGTGATCCTGTATGCCGATACGTCAAGCCACCTTTTCGGTGCCGTCTTGATCGGAACCGTCGATCCGGATTTCCCCTTGGCCCTGGGCGATGCGAACGGCCGGCAAGGAGCGCAGGCGAAAATAGGGATGGGATACGACCTGCTGGGCCGCAACCGCTCCCTGGCCGAAGCCGCCCGGGCGCCCCTTTTCATCCGCCCCGCTGCGCAAGGAAACTCCCGCCGACCGGCGCGCTGAGAAACCGAAGCCCGGCGTCCTCTCCAGGAAACCTGTCCCGATAGCGGCTCCCGCCGGAACTTGACTGGGACAAGCGTAAAGGATTCTTTCAGGAGAAGCGCTGCCCGCCAGGGGGAATCCCATGCTCCGATTTCACCGCCTCAAGGTTGCGACATTCGTCGCGGCCGTTTTGCCCCCTTTCGCTTATTCCGACGTGGAAACCTTGATCCTCCAAATCGGCAAGGACCAGCTGGGCCTGGACACCGTGATCATCCGGGCCGAGTACGGGAAGTCCCCGGAGATCGATCCGCCGGACGGGAGCAAGTGGGCGGATCTGGAGAAAGATTCCGCGTGGACGGATAGCGTCGGCCGTCATTACGTCTATAAGCATTCCTTCGCGGCGACCCTCGGCTCCCGCAAAGGGTTCGGCAGCGACTACGCCAGCGTGGATGACAACGGGACCGGAACGCCAACGTACTCCGCAAGCGTGCAGTTCACCTTCCCGGGGGACACGACCCTCCTGTATGCCTGGGGACCGACGGTCCATATGGGCAGACTTCCCAATGCGCACCCCTATAGCGAAACCGAATTCGTCTCCGGTTATCCTCAGCATGGAACGGTCACCCTGCGCGCCGGAAGCGGAGACGCAAACCTGGCCGAGGGCCAATGGACGCAGCTTCTGACCCGCAGAAGGGAACGGCCGGATTCGACGAACAAGCCGGTGGCCTTTCCCGGCAAGGAAACCCTTCGCCTGCAAATCGGGAAAGGGAAACAGATCCTGGATACGGTGGTCGTTTGGACCCAATATGACGCGCCGCCGGAAATAGCGGAGCCGACCGGAAGGAAGTGGAGCGACCTGGAAAAGGATTCCGCCTGGAGCGACGCGCAGGGATGGAACCTGCGCTATGCCCATTCCTTCCTGGCCATGAAGGGATCGCGCAAAGGGTATGGCACCGACTTCATCTACCTTCTCGATAACCCGGAGGATTTCTCCGGCGCGCCACATTACACGGCGAGCCTGAGCCTCAGCTTTCCGGGGGACACCTCCGAGACTTATTCGTGGGAACCGGAGCATATGGTGGATGTGCCCCAAGCGTACCCCTATGAGAAGAGCGGCCTTATCGCGGGTAGCCAAAGCTACGCGGATTTATTCAAGACCGTCGTCAACGGCAGCGAGAACCTGGCCGAAGGACAATGGGCCCTGGTCCTCGCCCGCGAGCCAGGTTGGATCGATTACCAATCCAAGGTGCTTCCGCGCCCATCGCATGACAGCGGGCGGTCGGAAGGCTGGCTGGTCAACTGGATTCCCGGCGCGCGGCTGCAAGTGCCCCCGGGCGCAAGGGCCTTACGCATCTTCGACGTCCAGGGCCACGTGCAATTCGAAACCGCAAACCTCCGGGAAGGAAGCGAAGTGTCCCTGCCGGGAGACGTGCCCCGGAAGGCCCTGCGCATCCAGTGGCGGACCGGGCCGGGCTAAGGTCTGCATCCTCGGAAAAACCCTATCTTTAGGCCGACCGCAAGGAAGGGATCCCGACATGAAGACCACCGAACAAACCATCCTCGTCACCGGCGGCGCCTCGGGCATCGGCCTCGCGCTCGTCGAGCGCTTCCTGTCCGCCGGCAACACCGTCATCGCCGTCGGGCGGCGGCGCGACAAGCTGGAAGAGGCCAAGGCCAAGCATCCGGCCCTGCACGTGCGGGCCTGCGACGTGGCCGATCCCGCGCAACGCGTCGTCCTGCGCGATTGGGCGGTGAAGGAATTCCCGCGATTGAACGTGCTGATCAACAACGCCGGCGTCCAGCAGCGCGTGGACCTGCGCGCGCCGCAGGATTGGGAAGCCCTGCGCGCCGAACTCGCAATCAACCTGGACGCGCCCATCCACTTGGCCAACTTGTTCGCGGCGCATTTCCTGAAGCAGCCCCAAGCCGCTATCGTCAACGTCACCTCCGGTCTGTCCTTCTCGCCCCTCGCCAACGTGCCGGTCTACAGCGCCACCAAGGCGGCCCTGCGATCCTTCACCCTCTCCTTACGGCATCAGTTAGCGGGTACGCCAATCGAGGTGGTCGAAATCATCCCGCCCGCGGTGGACACCGATCTGGGCGGGCCCGGGCTGCATACCTTCGGGGCGCCCCTGAAGGATTTCACCGACGGCATCTGGAAGCAGCTGGAAGAGGGGAAGCAAGAAGCCGCTTACGGATTCGCGGCGGAAGCGGCGCGCGCCGGGCGGGAGCAGCTGGATGCGATTTTCAATCGCATGAACCGGCATTAGCAGCAGTAGCGCCACCGAAGGCGGCGAAGCCCCTTCCGCATCCTTCTCGTTCAAGAGATGTGCTATTTTTAACGGCACCATATGGGATTCTTCGATCCGATTTCAAATCCCGGGGCTTGGCGCCCCATCTCCCGCGAAGAGGCCCTGCGCCTGCGTGACGGCGGCAATGTAATGGTGGTGCACTCCGGGCCAGGCTTCCCGGTGGCCCTGCCCTTCGGCCCGGACTCCCCCTTCTCATTGTCCAGCGGCCCCTACGACTACGCATCCTTAAGGTATTTCGTCGCGAACGGACTGGCCGCTCCCATGCTCGTCACGAAGGGCCGGACGGCTCCCCCGCCTTCCCGGAAAGCGAAGGATGAGGCGGATGCCGCCGAAGAGGCTCCGCCCGAACAGGAGGCCGAAGAGCCGCCCAAGAAAATCCCTACCATCCGCATCGTCAAGCTCGATTGCGAATGCTTCGCGCCGATGGAGGAGACCGTTCTCGTCCAATTCTCCATCGACGGGGACGTCTCGCTGGCCGAATCCATCCATTTGCGGGTCGAATCGGAAGCCAAGCCGGGCCAATACCTCGTGGAACGGAAGCTGGATGTGGAACCCAAGGCCAGCGGAACGTTCCAGTGGGACGGACAGGTGACCGACGGCGCCTATCCCGGCTGCCTGAATCCGTCCGGCTCGCCCTACCAGGTCCAACTGGGCCTGGCCGCCGGGGGGTCGCCTGTTTTCACCAATAAAGTTGGTATAAAAGTGGAACTGGTCCAGACCGAGCTGGCGGTAGGCGACCCCGCGGGGATGGGGGAAGACGACGGGCGGGGCAATAAGGAGATGATGGCCCTGCTGAAGGACGAGCTCAAGAAGACTCCGGACCAGGCGACCATCCGTTTGCCGGGATCGTTCTTCAAGGACGGCCTTAATGAGATGGAATCCAGCGCCTCATTCACGGTTTACGGGGAACGCCTCAAGGAAGGCTTGGGTGTTCCACTCTTCGTCACGCTATGGGTGAAGGGCAAGGACGGTAAGCGCAAGCGCGCGCCTAAGGCCGTGGCGGGCACGCGCATCCTATGGGACGCTGTTCCCGATGACGAGGGAGGACTGGACGCGAACCTATCGGACCGCGGCGTGCATCCCCAGGCGAAGAAGTTCCTGAAAGGGATAGGTGCGTATAAGCAGGACAAGACCGAACCTAAGGGTCATACGGCCCATTGGGAATTGGGAGGCATCCGGGCAGTCGAACAGGCCCGCAAGTCGGGACGGGAACAGTGGGGAAACCTGGATGGGGCCTGGAGCGGCGAAGCGTTGAAAAAGCGGACGTGGGGCGGGCGGAGCCTATGCGGCAAGGCCGGCGAGGCCACCGCCGACAGCGGGATGCTTTATTTCAACGGCCGCATCGCCGGGGACAGGTACCGCGTTTCCGTATACGCCGATCTGGATGGTTCCTTGGACGATAAGGAACCGGACCTGGCCAAGGTGGTTCCCGCCGAGCGGAAGTCCAAGGTCGTGGCCTTGCGGAATTGGCGCGACGTGCGCATCACCGCTTCCTATAAGATCGGCGCCTCCACCACGCCCCTCTCCTTCGATGGCCCGAATCGGGAATACCGGAAAGCGGCGCTGTCGGTGGTGCCGAATCCGGGGCTTATCCCCGTCGATATCAAGGACAAATGGAAGGCGGCTTATCAGGCAACGGTGAAGAGTACGAACGAATCATTCGTTCGGGACGCGGCGCTGGACGATCCCGGTCTTTATCCGGTCCGCTATCTTGATCCCGAAGATTATTGGCAGAAGACGAATACGGACGCCGGCTTTTTCGGGAAGATCTGGCATCGGATCAAGGCCTTCTTCGGGGCCACGAATGAATCAGATTACCGGAAAAAATGCGATAAGTTCGCATATGTCATCTATTCCAAAGCCGTTAGGAATATACAGCTCGGCAAGGATGGATTGACTTGCATCAAGTTCGGGGCGAGAGGGGATCATAATCAGTGGAAGGATTCCTACACTGTGGGCATCGCTCCCTCCATTGGCGGCTATACGAACCGGACCCAGGCGGTGTTATTGATTTTCCACGAGGGGCACCCCGATGGGACCGTCATCCACGAAATGGGTCATAACCTGTTTTTGCCCCATGCTCCCGGGCATTGGGAACCAGGGAAAAACCCGGACGGATTCAAACCGCTCCTGCATGATCGCTCCCAGATCTGCATCATGTCCTATCATCCCAGCGCTCAATTCCTGTGCGGCTTATGCATGTTGCGTTTGGCAGGGTGGAACCATGGCTCCATCAACAATGATGGCACGGTATTCGACCTGATGGATTTGGAATGAGACTCCGGTCCCTCGCAAGATTCACATGGGCCGCCGGTTGCCTGGGGATCGCCCTTACCCATTGCCAAGAAGGACCTCGAAAGATGGAACTCCATACGCCCATGACCCGGCCCCCGCGCTATGCGGAATTTTCCATCCAGGAGACGAGCACGGGGTTGAATGAATTCATCCATGTTTTCCGGGACCTCAGCGGAAACCTGCGTACCCGGACTTTCTTCGAGAAGGCCAATCATGGGGGTGAGGTGGACTCTTTCGATGCGGTAGATTGGAAGGAGAAAGTGCCGGATGGCGTGCCCCTGCGCGGGTCCAACGGCGGCGCCGGAAGCGGGGCCATCCCGAATTATTGGGTCGCCTGGCAGGAGCCGGGAACCCTCAAGGCCCTGTCCATCTACCAGGAAAATCCGCTCTCACTACCGATGGAACCGCAGGATAGCCTCGTCGATGGACCGGTAGTGGGGTTGGACGGAAAGCTGCACGTATACTTCCTGCGAAAAGCCCCGAATGGGTATGACCTTTGGGAGCATGTTTTCATGGGGGAAGCGAAAAAGAAGGGGCAGGCCGCGACCGCCAAGCTGGCCTTCATCGCAGGGGACCCTCTTTATATCCGCGCCGACCCCATCGCCCGGCTTGAGGGATTCAAGGAGGGAGAATACAAGTCCGAAGTCGCCGGTATCGCCGTGATCGGATGGCTCACCCGGGACGGCTCGGGTATGCGCGCCCATGGCGCCTGGCTGGAGGCCGCCGGCGTCAAGTTGTTCGCTTCCGATCCGATCGCCGGGTATGCGCCTTTCCCGAATCAGCGTATCGGTATCTGGGCCAATCCCGATAGCAGCCGGCTGCACTTGGCCTGGATCATGGGCCGCACCGACAGCGACACCTTGCGATCGACGGAGTGGACGGTATGGGCGAAGACGGAGGTCCAGAATATCCGCATCGACTCGCGCGGCCTAGGCGGATCGAAGGTCCATGCGGTGGCCTGCGTCATCCGTCGCACCGATTATTCCCCGGAAACGTATTCCTATTACCTGACCAAGACCGGCAGGCTCTACGAGCAGGAGCGGATGGATACCCGGAAAATCAAGGAAGGCGTCCCCCTCGACTACGATTTCCCCATCTACGCATCTTTCCAGGGCCCCTGGGAAGCCCGCGTGGACACCCATGGCGCGGTCTATTTCGCGGCGCCCTCCTGGGAAAACCAATAAAAATGGCCCGCGCAGGCGCTTCAAAATCCGGCTCCAAGGACAAGCTCGCCGCCGCCGAAGCCGCCTTGCGCAAGGCAGGCATGGCCTTCCCGGAAGTCACCGAGGACTTCCCTTGGGGCCATCGCGCGCTCAAGGTGAAGGGAAAAGCCTTCGTATTCATGAGTAATGAGGACGGCTCGTTCGGCCTGTCGGTGAAATTGCCTCAATCCGCGGACTTCGCCCTGATGCAACCCTTCGCCAAGCCCACGGGATACGGACTTGGGAAAGCAAATTGGGTCAGCGCTTCATTTACGCGCAAGGACGCAGTTCCCGTGCCCCTATTAATCGCTTGGCTCGCGGAAAGCTATCGCGCCATCGCCCCGAAAAGGCTCGCCGACCTCCAATACCCCTGATCTCGCCATTCCGGCACTTCACGGACCTTTTGTCGGGCCCTCTGACCGCCTATCTTAAGGACTAGCGGGACATCCGCGTCCCGCGACGGGGAGGACTTATGTCCAAGCAATCCACGCACCGTCCGCATCCGAAAAAGACCGCCGGGCCGCGCAAACACGAGGGCCAGGGCGGTTCCCGACATGGTTACCAATCAAGCAATGAAATCGAGGATATGGAGATCTTCGACGACGATCCGGGCAAGCGGCCCAGCGATGACGGTAAGCATGACGCGAAATCCATTGACGATAACGGTTATCGCGAGCGAAAATGAGGGCACCCATCCCGGTGCCGAATGCGCGAATTGCGATATTACCTGGAGCTTACCGATGCCGAGCATCGGGACGAAGCCCCCATTTCCTTCACGGTCGCCGAGACCTTGCTCCGAGGCATGGACTGGAAGCTTAACGAGCCTGACGCGTCCCCGGAGGCCGAGCCGCGCGCGCCTTTCATGCTTTTCCTGGACGAGAGCGAATCGTTCTTCATGCTTATGCCCGAGGAAGACGGATTGCGCGTGACTTCCCGGGTCATCGACAAGTGGAACCTCCTCGGCATGATGCAACGGGACAAGTCCTTCACCCTCAATTTCGGCGTGGTTCCGTTGGAAGACGCCTTGGTCCTGCTGAAGTTGTTCTACGAAGACAATTACCCGGCCTTACGGGCCTTGGAAAAACGCATGGCCTGAGCCGCCCGACTCGCTTCGTGTCGCCCGGCCCGCCCCCCTACCGGTTACGGATCGGTTCCCGGGTGGTTCCCGCTGTACATTTGAACAGTAATGTCTAGATTATAAGGCCATGATCGCCACGGTCCGCCCTCCCGATGCCTTGGCCGCCTTCCATCCGGCCATCGCGGCCTGGTTCCGCGAACGTCTCGGCGAGCCGACCCCGGTGCAGGAACGCGCCTGGGAAGCCATCCGCGGCGGCACGCATACCCTCATCGCAGCGCCTACGGGCTCGGGCAAAACCCTGGCCGCCTTCCTCACCATCCTCAACGACTTGATCACGCAAGGCTGCGCGGGCGAACTCGAACGCGCGACTACGGTGCTCTACGTGTCGCCGCTCAAAGCCTTGAGCAACGACGTGGAGAAGAACCTGAACCGCCCGTTGCAGGAGATCCAAGAGGCGTTGTTCCAGAGCGAACTCCGCGAAGTGGACATCCGCGTCGCCGTGCGCACGGGCGACACCTCCGCGGGCGAACGCGCGGCCATGGTGAAGTCTAATCCGCATATCCTCATCACCACTCCCGAATCGCTGTTCCTATTGCTCACGAGCCAGCGCGGGCGCGAGATGCTCAAGCGCGTACGCACGGTCATCATCGACGAAATCCACGCCCTGGTGGGCGAGAAGCGCGGCGCCCATCTGGCCCTGTCGCTGGAACGCTTGCGCGACTTGACCGGCGGGAATCCCGTCCGCATCGGCCTGTCGGCCACGCAGAAGCCCATCGAAACCGTGGCCGACTTCCTCACCGCCGGCGAACCCTGCGCCATCATCGATACCGGGCATCGCCGCAAGCTGGACGTCCAGGTCGAAATGCCCGCGTCGCCCTTGACCGCGGTGATGGCGAACGAGGTATGGGACGAAGTGTATGGGCGCGTCGAGCAACTGATCGGCGAGCACAAGACCACCCTCATCTTCGTGAATACGCGCCGCCTGGCCGAACGCATGGCCTATCGCCTGAGCCAAACCCTGGGCGAAGACAAGGTCGCCGCCCACCACGGCAGCCTTTCCCGGGAACGGCGCTTCACCGCCGAGCAGCGCCTCAAGAACGGGCAACTGCGGGCCCTGGTGGCCACCGCCTCCCTGGAGCTCGGCATCGACATCGGATCCGTAGAACTCGTGATCCAGATCGCGTGCCCGCGTTCCATCGCCGCCTTCCTGCAACGCGTGGGCCGCGCCGGACATGCCGTGGACGGCACTCCCAAGGGCCGCCTGTTCCCTTTGACGCGGGACGAACTTATCGAAGCCGCCGCCCTGCTGGATGCGGTCCGGCTCGGCGAGCTCGACGTCCTGAAGGTCCCGGAGAAGCCGCTCGACATCCTGGCCCAGCAGATCGTGGCCGAAACCGCCTGCCGGGAATGGTCCGGATCCGATCTGTACGCCCTCTGCCGCCGCGCCTATCCGTACCGCGATCTGGCCCGCGCCGAATTCGACGAGATCGTCGCCATGCTTTCGGAAGGCTTCACCACGCGGCGCGGGCGACGGGGGGCCCACGTGCATCGGGACGGCGTGAACGATCGCCTGCGCGGGCGGCAAGGCGCGCGCCTCACGGCCCTGACCAACGGCGGCGCCATCCCGGACACCTTCGACATCGAGGTGCGCCTGGATCCGGGCAACGTGATCCTGGGCTCGGTCAACGAGGACTTCGCCATCGACAGCACGCCGGGGGACATCTTCCTGCTCGGGAACAACAGCTGGCAGATCATCCGCCTGGAGGGCATGGTGATGCGCGTGTCCGACGCCCATGGCCAGCCGCCCACGCTTCCCTTCTGGCTGGGCGAAGCGCCCGGACGCAGCGAGGCTTTCTCCCGGGCCGTCTCGCGCGTGCGCGTAGAGATTTCCGATCGCTTGGGAGATATCACGGTATTGCAGGCCGCCGTGGAGGCGCAAGGCTCGGGCCCGGGCGTCCCGTGGAAGCGCTCCGCCTTGGAATGGCTCGTCGGCGAGTTGGGCCTTTGCGAAGCCGGCGCGGAACAGCTCATCGATTACCTCGCCTCGGCGAAGCTGGCCCTGGGGGTGATGCCCAGCGTAAGCACCTTGGTGTTGGAACGCTTCTTCGACGACGCGGGCGATATGCATATGGTGCTGCATGCGCCCTTCGGCAGCCGCGTGAACCGTGCTTGGGGCCTTTCCTTGCGCAAGCGCTTCTGCCGCAAGTTCAATTTCGAGTTGCAGGCCGCCGCCACCGAGGAAGGGCTCATCCTGTCCTTGGGCGCCACCCACAGCTTTCCGCTGGACGAGGTGTTCCAGTACTTGCGTTCGGGATCGGTGCGGCACATCCTGATCCAAGCTCTTTTGGACGCGCCCATGTTCGAGGTGCGCTGGCGCTGGAACGCCACGCGCGCCCTGGCCCTGGTCCGCAACCGCAACGGCAAGAAGGTCCCGCCGCAATTGCAGCGCATGGCCGCCGAGGATCTGGTGGCCCTGGTCTTCCCCGATCAACGCGCCTGCTTCGAGAACATCCAGGGCGAGCGCGAGATTCCCGATCATCCCCTGGTGCGGCAAACCATCGGCGATTGCCTGAC
>JAEKLQ010000084.1 GCA_019509785.1 Fibrobacterota bacterium
TCATGTTGCGCGACAATATCGCCGGCCGTAAGGGAGTAAGATTTCCAGGCGATATTGTCGCGCAACATGACCCCCGAGAAATCGAAGGTGCTTTCATAACTCTCGAAATCGTTCGCGACGTTGAAAGTCTGGGAAACCTCGCGAGCGGCATAGGCACGCAACTCCAAATCGTGGATGCCGAAGAGTCCGCGCAGGCTGGCGTCACCGTTATAGTTTTCAAGGCTCTGGCGCCCGGGCTGGGTGAGGCCGTAGTAGATGTCTCCGGGACTCTCAGCATTGGGCGCGTCGTACACATTGATATGGGTTTCAAGGCGCCAGTTATCATTAAAGTCGTACCCTAGGCGCAGATTGGCGATCTGCTCTTCGTATTCGGTAAACGGACGGTTCTTGCTATCGCCTTGATCACTTTTCCTTTCCTCGGGGGCCCCGCTGGGCAAGATCGTAGGCCGATCATCCTCCACGAAACCCAGATCCTTCAGGGTATGTTCCCGCCCGATGCGGTAGTTCCGGGTCTGGGCGAAGGAGCGGGCGGCTAGGTCGTAATTCAACTTTTCGGTAAGGCTGCCTCCGGAAATGAAGGCCCCTTGCAAACGCCCGAAACTCCCCGTTCCGGCGCGGACTTCATTCTGGATCTTCCCGGTTGAGCGCCGAGGCACGACGTTGATCACGCCGCTCATCGCCTGGGGGCCGTACAAGGCGGAGTAAGGGCCCTTGAGGATTTCTACCCGTTCCACAGGGACCAGATCCAGGGTCGAGTAATTGGTGACGCCGGCGGGCCGCCCATCGATGAGCAGAAGGGTTCTCTGGTTTAGGCTGCCTAGCTGGGGCCGAAAGCCGCGCATGCCCACCCCCGACAGCAGGCCGGGATATTGGACCACGTCTATGGATGAGGATTTTTTCAGTTGATCAGTCAGGTCATCGGACGCCGTGAGGGCGATATCGCGTTGGTCGATGATCTCGATTTTCTGGGGCAGCATGTCCGGCGATTTATTCAGCCTCGACGCCTGGACCGTCTTCCCTTCAAGTTCAAGGATGCTATCGGCGGGCGCGTTTGCCGCGGCGGTCCGGCCGCATACGCATGCGGCCATGGAAAAAATCAGGACAAAACGGATTACATAGGCTTTAAGAAGCGGAGCCGAAACAGGCATGGACAGGCGCTCTTCCTCAATGCGGAAACCTCCGGGTTCTCGCCGGTTGCTTCCTGGGTTCGGACATGCCTTCGAATTTTGCGCAGGATCGGACTCCGGGCAGGAAGAAACCTACGCGGACCGGCCGGCCCCTGCTTCGAAGGCCAACTCGTATCGTGTGGGTAAGCCACACTAGAACTCTTGCAGGTGAGTCTTCTGGCTCGCGGGTCCCGGAGGCCGAAGCATCGCTTCGACTTCCAACCTACTCCTTCACCTTCCCGGCTTGAAGGGATGGAATCCCGTTCGGCCAGTGGTTGGGTTCCCATCCGATGCGCGGAAATGCGCTCGGATGGTCCCTAGAAGTTTCGTACCGCTTACAGCGACGAGCTCGCTTCCGGATTGCACGGAATTCCTCGTTATGCGGGTGAAAGGGCCGGGCCCGTTCACTCGCTCCCCGTAAGAGAAAGCCGAAGTTAATTAGGCAAGGCCCATTTGTCTATCGGGAGTCCTATTGGCCGTTTCTCCAACGATTGAATGATGGTATGCGCAATGGCGACCGTCTTCAAATCGATTTCAGGGTCTTCTGCGAAAAAATGATCGCTTCCAAGGGCAAGGAGAGTCCGGCTTCCCGGGGCGATGATATCCGGTAACAAGGTCAGCCCATCGTTGGGACCCCACCTCCGGAGCACTGGATATTTGTCCCGGGAGTACTTGCTCAGCTCACCCGACATCGCTACTCCCATGTAATTGACGATGAATAAATCTGGGGGGATGTTAAGGCTTTTGAACCGCTCGCGGCTGACCGTAGCCGACATGCTCATCACGTCCGGCTTTTTCCACCCTTTGTACCAGATGACTCCGCCAAGGAGCAAACTTCTCGGCCACACCTGCAAATATTCGAGGAGCGGACTCCCTTGGAGGATGCCTCCCAAATTGACCCATGCTTTGATTGATGCCTTCTGATCTTCCGGGATCAATTTGGCCAGAGCCAAATGAATCGCAGGCCCAGCCGAGCTGGGGCCGACCAGAATGAGGCTTTTGCCCGAATCATGTGCACGGGCGACCGCCTCCGCAACATCCTTGGCATTCTGTTCTACCGAACCCACCGGATTGATCCCGACCAAGCGGTTGTCCATCCCCAGGCGGGAAAGCAGCTTGCGTGGCTGCGCGAAATCGGCCCCGGTTACCTTGCCGTTGGATTGGTAATCCCAACCTGGCACCAGCAGCACGCGGTAATGCGCGCTCCCGTCTATCGAGTCCGCGCCTCCAGCCTTAAGGCGCGATCGCAGCCGGACCACGTTTGCCTCAAACCGATCCTGCAAGTTCCGATTCTCTGGAAGTTCATGTAAACGCAACGCGAGATATAAGGCCGCAAAATCCGGAGAGGTGGAATCGGAGATCCTTCCAAGCTCATCGCGATCTGGAACGCCTCTATGTTCATTCAAAACCTTTTCAATCCGGCCATCCAGATCCGATTTTTCCCGCTGCCCCGGTAAATAGCGCTCTACGAAATACCGCGCGATATCGGAGTCCACGGTCGTTTCCAGCTTGTGGCCCAAAAATGTTCCGTGCACCGGAATGCGAGGAATTGATCCGCAACCGACAATCTCTATTAACGAAACCATCCCAGCCAAAGCGTACTTGATCCAAGCCCGCTTCATCGTCACTCCTTTTCCCGCATTCCCAATGCGACCTGGATACCGGAAACAAAGGTCAACCCTCCCACCAGGACTATTGCCCATACGAAGCCGAAGGCGTCGGCGAAAAGGCCGGAGAGCAACGCCCCCACGGCATATCCGCTGTCCCGCCAGAACCGGTAGACCCCCAGCGAAGCCGCGCGCTGGATCGCCGGGGCCCGGTCGCTCACCTCGGCCAAGAGCGCCGGATAGACCATGGCTGTTCCGAGACCCAATAGGATGCTTGCGCCGATCCAGGCGTGGTAGCTTTCTACAGCCACTACCATCCATATGGCCAACGCTTGGAGGACCATTCCCCATTGGATTAGGGGCCTCCGACCCACCTTGTCCGATAGCTGGCCCGTCCCCAATTGCGCCACGCCCCATACCGCTGGATAGATGAACTTAAGGGTCCCGATGCATTCCACGTCGAGCCCCTTGGAGGCGAAGAAAAGCGGAAAGAGACCCCAGGACATCCCATCGTTGAGATTATTGATCAATCCGGCCTGGCAAGCCGAAAACAGGCTCCTGTCCTGCCAACTCGTCCTTTTGAATATGCTCCAGAAGCTTTCCCGTTTCGGACCTGAAGTGCTCGCCGCGCCCAACCTGGCCAATGGAAGGGTTTCTCTCATGAGGAATGCAGACAAGCAAAGACCCAACACCGCATACCCAATCCCCAGGTAAAAGGGATAAGGGCGCAAACCATACCAGGCAGCGAGATATCCCGTGGCCCATGCCGTGGCGCCTAGGGCGAGATAGCCAGTGAACTCGTTGAGGCCCACGGCAAAGCCTCGGCTCTTGGGCCCGGCCAAATCGATCTTCATCACCACGGCCATCGACCAGGCCAATCCCTGGTTCACTCCCAGTAGGATGTTCGCCGCCACGATCTAAATGATCAGGAACGGGACGGGGAGCCCGACAATCCACCCCAGGACAAGGATACGCTTGCGACCGTAACGATCCGCCATGGCACCGGACCAGAGGTTCATAACGGCCTTGGAAAGACCGAAGGTGACGATAAAGCTCGTCGCGGTGGCATTCAGGACAATATGGAATTCCCGCGTGCCGATGAGCGGGACCACGGTGCGCTCCAAACCCACCATACCGCCCACGAAAGCGTTTATGAGCATGAGCAAGGCGAACTGGGGGAGATTCGCTTTAATCCCCACGACCAACGGGCGGGGGCCGGCGTCAGGCACGGGCACAGCGGTTAGGACCGGCTTCAAGCAATGCCCAATCCCCTTCGGGAAGGATTCCGCTCCGGTTGGCCTCCACGATCCTCTCGAAGTTGGGAGGCGGCGAGTTCCCTCCGACCGCAAGCGAGACCAGGAATTCCTCTTTGGATGCGGAAAGGTATTTGTTCCGGGTCCTCAGCTCTCCCAGGGTCGCGGCCAGGGGCTTGCCATCGAACGCGGGCGGGACAGACAGGTGGCCGGGTAGTATCCAAGTGGCGTCGGATAGTCCTGCCAACCGGCGGATCGAAGCATACAGGATTTCGGATTGCCTTTTCGGATCCAATCCCGCGATGAGGTCCGGCCTGCCGATGGAATCCAGGAACAGGGTATCCCCGGTGAATGCCGCGCGCCCCTCAAGGATGTAACACTTGCTTTCCGGCGTGTGGCCCGGGGTTTCCCATGCCTCCAATCGTAGCCTTCCGAGGGGAATCGATTCGCCTTCGCGCAAGTCTTGGGTTCCAATCCCTGCTTTATCCGCCAAGGCCTTGGATCTGGAAAAATGGTCCGCATGCACATGGGTATCCAGCACTGCCCTGATGCGTACACCCCGCTTTTCCGCAAGCGTAAGATAAACCTCGGGATCCACGGAAGGGTCGATGACCACCGCCTCGCCTCGGGACAGCAGGAGATAGGAAAGGCAGCCTTTTCCAGCCCGGCGGACTTGGACGAGCTCCGCCTCGGGAAGATCGAACGGGACATCGGCCACGTTCCAGGCGTGGCTCCAGGCCTGCATTCCGCCGGCCAGGGAAAAGGCCTCAAAGCCGCCTTGCGCCAGGATATCCGCCGCCTTCTTGCTGGTCTTGCCCATAGCGCAGACCGTGACGACCGGAATCCCTTGCGGTACCTTCAGGCGTCGCACCGCTTCGGCATCGCCCGCTTTGATCGCATCATAGACATCGGCATGCATGCTGCCGGGGATGGACCACTCCTCGCGTTGCCCTTGCGGACGCACATCCAGCACGGTAACGGCTTTCCCTGCTTCCAACCATTCGCGGAGCGTTTCCGCATCGATGTCCAGGCTCGTCTCAGGATTTTCCAAGCAAGCGACCCTTCTCCTTCGAGGCCCGTGCTTTTCCCGGACCCGATTCGACTGGATATCCCAGTGCCTTCCAATCCTGTACGCTCTCTTTCAGTACCACGGCATCGTAGCCTTTGCGCCGCAGGACTTCCGCGGCCTTCACAGCGAACATACAGTATGGTCCGCGGCAATAGGCCGCGATGGATTGGGACTTGGGCAAGTCGGCGAGCCGCTTTTCTAATTCTTTCAAAGGTATGGAAACCGCGCCTTGGATATGGCCGGTTTCGTATTCCTCACGGGGCCGGACGTCCAAGACCAGGACTTCGCCTCTGCGCACGGCCTTGATTAAGGCCTCGCGATCCACGGGTTGCAAATCCTCCTTGCCTGCATGGAATCGTTTGACAATTTGTTCGATTTCGGCCAGGCGATTCTCGGCCATGCCGATATAGGCGCGCAAGAACTCCCCCACGAATTCATCCGCGAGCCGGTAGAGGATCTGGTTCCTATGGCGTTCCGTTTCGACCAATCGGGCCGCTTTCAAGATTTGCAAGTGCCGGGAGGTATTGGCGATCGTTAAATGCGTTTCGTCCGCAAGGGACTCGACATGCCGGGGACTCTGGGACAAGACCGCAAGGATTTCCAACCGCTGAGGGCTGCATATGGCCTTGCCGATACGAGCAACCTGTTCGTAGACTGCGCCTTTCAAGGAAGTCGAATCGCTCACAGTCCCCCTCTTGCCACGTTAACTCCGTTTATTCAACTGTTCTATTGAATAGTATTTCTAGATGCGAAATGCGTCAATGCGAAGGTTTTTGGCCCTGGGCCAAAGACCGCCATCGATTCCGCATTACAGACCTAAGCAATCGGTACCACTTGTCGAAGAGGGACCAGTTGCGGAGATCAGGCTTTTGTCCGATTTGAGGGCCGAAATAAATCGGCCGTAACCTAGCCTAGAGGTACGTAAACGGTACGTAAATATTTTTCGGGAAATGCCCGATTTGACTACAGCGACCTACCCGGACCAACGTAGATCCGCCCCGATCACCATGCATGTCCAGTGCGTGATTTTATTGTATTTAAGGGGATATAAAGCGAAAAACCCGGCCCCTCTTCCGAAGGACCGGGTTTTCGAGTTGGTCGGGATGGCGGGATTCGAACCCACGACCATTCAGGTACTCTACCAGACTGAGCCACATCCCGAAGAAGATGCTCCTTGCGGAGCATTTTCCAATGGCTGGGATAATCTACCTAAACGGCCGCTTGGGCGTCAATAAAACGGCCGGGCCGCGCCTGGTTTCTCTTCCCGGCACGGTGCGACGTTCTGACACGGTCCGGGCTCCTCGGAATTCAACCGCGGCGGATCTATTTTTGGCCCCCGGGGCGCGGCCAGCGCGCCCATCGCAACCCAAAGGACCTACCGTGAGCCTCTCCATCCTCGAAAAGCATCGCAAGCAATACCAGCCGAAAGTCCCGCCTTCCCTGCGCCAGGGCATCGCGAAGGTGAAAGTCGTGGAGGGAGCGGCAGCGGAACCTCCCAAAGATCGCGAGGCCATCAAGAAAAGCTTCCCGACCACTTACGGCGCCGCGCTGCTTTCCCTGCAGGCGGGCGAGCAAGCCGGGGAAGCCAAACCTTTGCGCGTAGGCGTCGTGCTTTCGGGCGGACAGGCTCCCGGCGGCCATAACGTCATCGCGGGGATTTTCGACAGCATCAAGGCCATCCATCCCCAGAGCGAGATCATCGGATTCCTGGGCGGCCCTTCGGGATTGGAAAAGGGCAAGTACGAGATCATCGGACAGGCCAAAATGGACGCCTATCGGAACACCGGCGGTTTCGATATCATCGGCTCAGGGCGCACCAAGCTGGAAACGACCGAGCAGTTCGACCGTTGCATCGAGGTCATCAAGAACCTGAACTTGAACGCGGTCGTCATCATCGGCGGGGACGACTCCAACACGAATGCGGCTATCCTGGCGGAATACCTCAAGGGCAAAGGCCTGTCCACTTCGGTGATCGGCGTGCCTAAGACCATCGATGGCGATCTCAAAAACACCCATATCCCGGTCTCCTTCGGATTCGACACCGCGGTCAAGACCTACAGCGAGTTGATCGGCAACATCGCCCGCGACGCGGGTTCGGCCAAGAAGTATTGGCATTTCATCAAGCTGATGGGCCGTTCCGCCAGCCATATCGCCTTGGAAGCCGGACTGCAGACCCAGGCCAACGTGACCCTCGTTTCCGAAGAGGTCGAGAAGAAGAACCTAAGCCTGGAACAGATCGTCGACGACATCGCCCGCGTCATTTCGGCCCGGGCCGACGCCGGCAAGAACTACGGCGTCGTACTCATCCCCGAGGGACTTATCGAGTTCATCCCCTCGGTGAAGAAGCTGATCGGCCGCCTCAACGACCTGCTGGCTAAGCACGCGGACGAATTCGCCAAGCTGGATTCGGCCGAGGCCAAGATCGATATCATGACCAAATGGCTGGGGGCCGAAGCATCCACCGCCGACCTCGGCAAGACCTTCGCTTCCCTGCCTAAGACCATTCAACTCCAACTTTTGCTCGATCGGGATCCGCACGGCAACGTGCAGGTCTCCCTCATCGAGACCGAAGCCCTGCTCGCCGAGTTGGTGGGGCGCAAGCTTAAGGCATCGCCTTCGTTCAAAGGCAAATTCTCCTCCCAGCGGCATTTCTTCGGGTACGAAGGGCGCGCCGCCGCGCCTTCCAACTTCGACTCCGATTATTGCTACAGCCTGGGGTGCGTGGCCGCCATCCTGGTTCGCAGCGGGCGCACCGGCTACATGGCCTCGATCCGGAACGTTTCCAAGGGACCGGACCAATGGGTAGCCGGGGGCATTCCCATCACCATGATGTTCAACATGGAGCAACGCCACGGACATTTGAAGCCGGTCATCCAAAAGGCCTTGGTCGATCTGGACGGGCCGGCCTTCAAAGCCTTGGCGGCGAGCCGGTCAAAGTGGGAGATCGAAGATGCCTTCGTGTATCCGGGACCCATCCAATATTTCGGGCCGGCCGAGGTTTGCGATGCGATTACCAAAACACTGGAGCTGGAACAAGGCTAAGTCGCAAGGGTTTTCAACAGGCTTTGTGGATAAGTGCATCGGAAATTGCACTGATTCAGGGGCCGAATCCCGTGAATTTGGGGAATGGGCGCTGGCTCAAAAGCGCCTAACTCCCCGGAAAATCAAATCTTGTAAGTGATGCCTCTTGCATCACCTTTCTTTCCTTTTTTAAACCCGCCTGTTGATTAAGTGTTTAGAGTTGGATATATTAAGCGGACCCAGTATGAAGTGTCCGTTCTGCACATGCGAAGAAGATAAGGTGGTCGATTCCCGCTCAAGCCGGGAAGGCAAGGCTATCCGTCGGCGTCGCGAGTGCCTAAGCTGCGGTCAACGCTTCACCACCTACGAATACGTCGAGACCATGCCGCTCACCATCGTGAAGGCGGATGGACGTCGCGAGCCCTATGATCGGCAAAAGGTTTTGGGCGGCCTCTACACGGCGTGCAAGAAACGCCCGGTCGCTGCGGAAACCATCGAGCAGATGGTGGACCAGATCGAGAACAGCCTGCAAGGCATGACGGACGGCGAGATCCAATCCAAGGTGATTGGCGAGCTATGCATGAAGGCCTTGTTCCCCGTGGATGAGGTGGCCTATATCCGCTTCGCCTCCGTTTATCGCAAGTTCAAGGAAATCAAGGAGTTCCTCTCCGAGATTTCCGTCATGCAGCAGAATTACACTTGAACTTTTAGCCGGCCTGAAGGTCGGCTCCGCATCGAACATGTTGGCGAACAAGCCGGCCCTTCTTAACCGACCTCTTCCCCGCCTTTAGATTCTGCCCTTCTTCGCACCCCTAAGTAGGGCATTGATCTGCTTGGGATTCAACTCGCTGGGGTTCTTCTTGCGCTTGGGGGCGCACTCTTCGCAGAGGGGCACGTATTCGTTCGACACGGATACCGCGCCTTCGGCGCGTCCGGTTTCCATGATGCTGAACTTCAGGCAGGGGCGGATTTTCTTGCAGCGGTAACAAGCCACGGTCTCGGGCTTGATCTCGCCTTTGACGACCTTCTCCTTGAACTTGTCCTTCTTGGATATCTCGTAGGCCTTGCTCAGGGCGAGATTCTTGCGGAGGAATCGACTATGCTGATCTTCTTCTGCCATAATCCCTCCCGGCTTGGCGGCGTCGTTAGAAACTTCTCATATAGGAAAATGGGGCGTTACTGGCTAACGGAAGAGCCCGCGGATCAGGCTTCCGCGCCTACAGGCCAAGCGATGAGATGGAAGGCATGATGGGCCAGGAATAGCCGTCCCAGGGGCGTGAGGCGGCCGCTGTCCAGATGCAAGGATCGCTTCTCCCCCGCCCCCTGCTTATGTTCAAGCAGGAAACGCTCCACCCGGCCTTCCAAATCCACGAAATCGACGCGCGGTCCCGCGAGCTCGCGAAGACGGCGATTCAGGACATGGCATTTCTCCCGGTCCGCGGGCTCGGGGAAGAAAGAGGAGACCACCGAGAGCAAACTGATCCGGCACTGGGTTTTCTGGAGGATTAGGGTGATCATGCCCTGGGCGATGGGCGCGATTTCTTCCGGGCCACGTCCCTCAGCCAGATCCGCATAACCAAACCCCAGCACCGCCAGGTCAGGGGATTTCCCGATCACATGGAAGGGGGTGTTTTTGGCAGCTGCCTGCCAGGTTTCGGATTCCCCGCCATAAAGCGAGGTGGCCACGTTCGCGCGAGGATGATGCAAAAAGATATGGTTCAGCAACAGTTCCGCGAACCCGGAGGGCCCGGCCAGAATCCCGTCCCCCCAGAAGATGATCTTCTTCATTACCGTCCCGCCCGTCCCTGGCATGCGTGAATGGGCCCACTCCGGCTTGAACGGAGGACCAAGAGATTATGAGTCTCCTGCTCTAACCAACTGAGCTATGGGCCCGTGAAACCAAGAGTCCGTAACAGTTACGGACTCCAAGGGCACGAAGACCTGAAAGTTATAAAAAAGCCCGAAATGGCGCCCCAAAAGCCGCCCGATTGCGCTATTTTTCAGCATCGGAATTTCGGCCGGCCGGGGACGATGATGCGGCCTTCGGTATTTCCACCAAAGCACGAAAAGGAAACACGATGAACAAATCCAAGGTGGCGCTCTTCGCCAGTCTCAGCTTGGCCCTCTTCCTCACCAGCTGCCGTTCCCGCCAGGAAGCCGCCGCGGACAAATACCGTAAGGCCGGCGACCCCTTGCACGCGCTTCAATATTACGAGGAAGCCCTGAAGCGGGGCGGAGTCTCGAAGGAGTTCTACAAGAACTACACCTTGGTCAATATCCAAGCCATGGGCTTGCGCGCCAAAGAAGATCCGACCGCGGACTTCCTCGACGTCCTAAAGGATACCGTGGCCAGCCTCTTGCTCCAACATCCGGATCCGGAGAGCCAAGCCTTGTTCGCCACGACCTTGCAGAACATCGCCAACGCCCGCATCAAGATGGGCACGCCGGAAGGCGTGGAAGGCGGGTTCCGCTTCCTGGAAGCCGCCAAGAAGGCAGGAGCCAGCGGCGGCACGGATGCCAAGCAGCAAGTGGTCGCGGCCCAATTGAAGCAGATCCAAGGGGAGATCGATGAAGCCGCCAAGAATCCCACCATGGGCATCGTGGCGGACTACAAGCTGAACAAGCTGGCCCTGATGATCGGCGGGGAAACCCCCGAGATGACCAAGATCTGGTCGCCGCTGCGCAAGATCAACCTCAATACCTACCTGATGTACGATAACGACGACGTGGTGGCGGAGTTGGGCGAGCGTCCCGACGCCCGAATCAACAAGTACGCCATCCTGTTGGGCATCGTGAAGTACGAGGCAAGCCCGAAGGCCGTCAAGATCCAGGTGAAGGCCTGGAACGGCGGCTCGATGGCCTTCCCCTATCGTAGCGAGGGTTACACCCTGGTCGACAAGGACGGCAAGACCTACAAGCCCACGGCCGCCATCGGCGGATTCTACAAAGGTGGCAAAACGCCCAAGCCCTCCAAGAATGGCAAGCCGGACCCGGGTATCGTGCAGAAGGGCGACGAGTCCAAGACCGGCGGAGTTACCTTCAACCTTCCCTCGGGCGCCACGCCTGCCTATCTCGAGTACAAATGCGAAGCGGGCATTTCGCGCAAATACCTGCCTTAATCCGCGAGTACCGGTCGTAGTCCGGAACCGGAACGCACAGACATGGAAAAGGCCCGCTTTACGGCGGGCCTTTTTTCATGCCGGAGATTCCAGTAAGGGGAATTTCCAGCCTGAGAATCGCGGCGACCCTGGATCCATCCTGCCTAGGAGGGCCTGGGCGGGGGGTCGCTCAGCGCGATAGCACCAGGGTATTGAACTTGGAAGTGACGGTGGAATACCCGGGCCTGTCGCCGGTATCCAAGATAACCTGGGTGGCGGTGACCTTGTAGAAATAGACGCCGTTCGCGAGCGGGGTTCCCCATTCGTCCCGGCCGTCCCAATGCGCCTCGCCCGAGACCACCTTCCGTAGGACCTTGACCAAGCGTCCGGCTTGGTTGAAGATACGGACCTCGAAGGACAAGCGTGGTAGGCCCGCATCGGGGTTGTCGCCGAACTCGAGTTCCGCCGCGGGCATGCCGGTCGCGAAATAAAACGTGGTCCCGTTCCGCTTCATGGGATTGGGATGATTGTAGGCCCTGATGGAAACGAGGGAGCTGTCCAGGGTGACGTCCATCTGCATCTGGCGGGCGCTGTAGTTACCGTACCCGTCCCGGGCGGATACCTTGAGAAGATGGTTGCCGGGACGGATGACTTTGGGATCCAAGCTGATCTGGTAGGTTTTATGGAAAAGATCGTCGATGCCCGGTTGGGGATGGAATGGATCGAGCGTTCCGGGAATCTCCACCGTGGTGCCTTCGTCGGGCCCTTCGGCCGAAATCACGCCGCCGGCGTTGTCGCTTACGTCGATCTGGAGGCAGTAAGGCAGAGCCAGCTTCACATGCTCCGGGAAATCCAGGCCGCCGGTTTCCTTATTCTCGCAACCCGTGATCCGGATCTGCGGGCCTTTGCCATCGTCATTGCTGGCGCAAGAACTCGTGGAGGTCCCCTGAATGTGCAGGCCCAGGACGGCGGTGGTGCCTTCCCTCTCCAGGGAATCGTCCCAGGCGAAGGCTTGCACCATCGCATTCGTGTCGCCGAAGGAAATCTGCTTGGGGATAAAGTATTGCGCCGAAAAGTCGCCATTGACGTAATTGACGGTGCCTTCGAAAAGGATGTTGCCTCGCTTATCCGCGATCTGATCCCTATGGTTCGCTCCGAGGTTGGTATAGACCTTGTGGATGCTTCCCGCCACCACCTTGAGGTTGATTTTCCCCTTCCCCGTCCCGCCGGACACGTGGCCGCGCAGGGTACCGCAATCGAGAGCGCGTATGGTATCCATGACCTGGGTAAGCGCGATCGCGAGCGGGGGCTTGCGCAACAATAACATCGGGTCCCCCAGTAGCCCGTATTTCAGGTTGTTTACATCCTGCGTTTGACCATTCGAAATGGTGGCATCCTTCGCGTATTGCAGCGCCTCGCCGACGGTCACCACCGCGGAATCGTCCTGCGGGAACGCGCGTTGGTAGAATTCCCCGGCCAATTTCAGGTTCGGATCGGGATAGGATTCCCGGGTTGCGGAAACCGATCCGATGGCGCCTATGGATTTTTGCTTGACGAATTGCTCGCTCATGCCTTCGCCTAGCAAGCTCTCGAAACGCCCGACGGTGCAAGAGAAGGAGTTCACCATTCCCGTGCGGCCTTCGTTCCGCATGCGGGCCACCGCGTCGTTGGTCTGCAGCAGCACTTCGTCCGCCCATTGATTGGTGGCGCCATGGCCCACGTAATTGATCGCGACCGCCCCGCGATTGATGAGGGTCAGGAGATCCTGCGCCGCCTGGGGCTTGTGCCAGGCGGAATTCAATGGATAGTCCAGGAGGTAAACTTTGTCGAGCGCGTCGCCCTTCTCATTGCTTTGGATCAGTTTCCCCAGAAGATCAGTGTCCGTGGTATGGCCGTTATAGATCGGGTCGAGGTTATCATCGGACCCTCTCTGCAGATTGTCATCCGCGGCAAGCACTATGTGGGCCCGCCATTCCCCCGCCTGCTTCGGGTCCTCGTATGCCCTGAGCTTGGCCAGGTAGCCGGAAGCCTCATCCGGAGACTGCACGGGGATGCGTCCCACGGCAAGGGAAAGCGACCTTCCCTCGAAGACGAATGGGCCGGGCTCGAAAATGCCGTAGAAATCGTCGCTGGCAACCTGATCGTCGGAATTCGAAAAGCCGTTCGGGATCACGTATTCGAAGGGCGGGACGATATTGGCCGAAGCGCCGCGTGCGGCGCCGCGGATATTGCGGTAGTCGTAATTGCCGTCGCCGAACAGAACCACGTACTTGAGAGCGCCGGCGCCTGAAGAGCCCCGATCCCATCCGTTGTAGGCATAGCGGAGGAAATCCCGGATCGCGACGGGAGAGAGCCTGCCGCCCGAGAATTGGCGGTAGATGTCCTCGACCGTCACGACGGCCGCGCGGACCCGAATCACCCGTCCCGCCGAATCACGGTAGTTCCTCAATTCCAGGGCTTGTTCAAGCAAAGTTTGGTTGGTTACGATGATGTACTCGGGCAGCTTATCGGTAGCGATTCCATCGCAGTTGGATAAATCCCGGATCGGGCTTTTGGGGCCCGCGTTGGGAAGCGTCTGGACATCTATGGCGACGGCCGTCGGGGCCGCAGGCGAACGGAAAACAAGGTAACGGGCATTGGCCCCCGGCGGCAAACTGTCGGTAAAGACCCCGTTCCCATCCAAGAGCAACAAGGCGGAAGCTTCGCCGTCCACGATGCGTGCGCAACTAGCCCCTTCCCCGCCCTGGACGCGGTAGGAAACGGCTTTACCGGTTTCCGTCGGGAAGATCCATGTCGGCTGCCCGGAAGCGAGGACATGGGTGCGGCGATAGATGATGGAATATCCCTCGAAGCGCCGCGAGACTCCTTGCCAATGGACGTTTTCCGGGATGAAAGCGCCGGAGGAGGGGAGGCCGCCGGCCCAGAAGAACCAATATCCTTGGGAAATCGAATCGGGATATGCTTCCAGGATATTCCCTTGGTACTTGACTTGGAAGACCGCGTTGCGGGGATTGGCGTAAAGCCCGAAGAGCACCGTATCCCCGTCTTTATTGGGCAAGATGGCGGTTTCCTCGCTGGCAAGAGCCCTCGGGGTGAGGTCGACATCGGGGCTGGTATTGCAATCGCCTTTCCAGATCCAATGCCAATCCGGCCCGGTCTCCAGGTCCTTGTTCGTGGAGAGATCGCAATTCGCGGTCTCGAGGTCCCTTTCGGCATGCAGGAAATAGGGACTGGAGGTTAGCGGCGTCCCTGCCTGCGCGGGCGTAGGCGTGGGCGCCAGGCGCAATCCGTTTTGGCCGGAAGCCCCGAAATCGAGGTAGTAGTAGTTATCGAACGAATAGGGATCATTCGAATACTCGTAACGGATGTTGGTGCCGGGATTCTCGATACGTTTCCAGATATTGGTTCCATGGGCGAAGAACTTCAGGCTGTCCCCGGGCCCGAAAATGCTGTCTTGGTCGGCATCCACCGTTTCCATGGGAATCTCATGCAAGCGGCCGGGAAGCGACCCGGCGGAATCCATCGAGAGCGGAAGGGTGTCATTAATGCCCGTCAGCAGCCGCATCCAACGTAGTTTGCGTCCCTGCATGGCGCGGGACACCTCGGAAGGAAGGGAAGAAAAGGCGATGGCATAATAGCCATCCTCGGAAAGGCTTTCCACGCTCTTGTTCCGGACTTTAAACCGGATCAGGGTGTCCCCGACGCTGGTAACCACCGGCGCGGCCGTTTTCCGCGCGAGGCTCCCCGAAGTTCCCGCGAGCTTCCCCAAGGCTTTCCCCCCTGCGCCCACGACCGTTTGCCGGGCCGTGCGTTGGGATGCATAGAGCCAAAGGCCGCCGACGGGATTCTTGACCTCCCTCCGCATCAAAGGCTCCAGAGAAGGAGCGGGCCGGGTAAGCACGCCGGGGAACTCGATCTGGACCCGCATCCGTTTGATCAAGGTGAGGGTGTGGCGCCCTTCGTCCCAGAGGGCAAGGGGGACCTGGACCCCGCGGACGGGAGCGCCGCGCAGGATGTGGGAATCCAAAACCCGCGCCGCGGCCGCGCCCCCACGGGCGAACGCACTCTCATCGCGGCGATATTCCATGCGGGTAGGACTGAGATAATGGGGAAAGGGCGCGATGCCTCCCGCCAGCACGCGGGTTTCCGATTCGAGGATGGCCAGATTCACGGAAGGGGCGGATGGACCGCTCAGCACGGCGAAGCGATAGGCGGGAACATCGGGGGCGCCTGATTGGGAGGCTGATTGGCAGCCAACGCAGGTTACCTTCTGCGCGCTCCCATCCCCTGAAGGGGCGAGGGAGAAGGCAGGGACGATTACGTCGAGCACAAGGCGCCCCGGGACGTCTTCCACGACTTTACCGAGCGGCGCCGCCCGGGAAACCGCGGGGAGTGCGGAGATAAGGGTCCCCAAAAGCATTGGGGCTAGGCGAAAAGCGCGATTCAATCCGGCGGCGATCGTGTCTCCCATCGAGGCTGGCCTTCGCTCCCTATTTGGTTATGCGACGAAAAATTGCGTCCAATATAGGTACAAAGTCCCGCCGGCGAGGGCACGCTACCGGACACGGAAGCAAGGATGTTTGAGCTCTTGGTAGCCTCTGGCGGAATGGCAGGCGGCCGGTTTCAGCGCCAGAGGAAGTAGGTGCCCACGTGGGGCTCGGGCAGCCATTCCCGGGCGGTTTGCAATAAGCCGCTCATGGATTGTTCGCCTTTCGATCCGAAGAAATCCTCGAGGCGCGAATGCGCCGGGGGTTCTTTGACCACCAGGGGCTGGCCGCCCAGCTTCGCCAGGGATGCCAGATAGTTTTCGGCTTCCCGGTATCCTCCCAGGGTATCCACCAATCCGTACCCCAAGGCTTGCTTCCCCGTCATGACGCGGCCATCGGCGATGCGGAGCAATTCGGCCCTTTGGATCTTGCGGCTTTTCAGGATGTCGTCGATGAATTGCCCGTAGGTATTATCGATGACGGATTGCAGATAGCGCATCTCGTCGGGCGTAGGGGGCCGCGCGAAATTGCCCACGTCCTTGAGGGCACCGCTTTTTATGGTATTGAGCTTTACCCCGACCTTGTCCAGGAGCTTTTCCGCCTCGGGAAATTGCAGGATGACGCCGATGCTGCCGGTCAGGGTACCGGGATTGGAGAAAATCCGATCCCCCGCCAGGGAAACATAGTAGCCTCCGGAAGCGGCCAGATTCCCCTGGCTAACGATTACGGGAAGGCCTTTGGCCTTAAGGGAAAGCAAAGCCGTGTGGATTTCCTGGCTCGAGCCGACGGCTCCGCCGGGCGAGTCGATGCGCACCAGCACGCCCTTACAGGCCTTGTCATCGGCGATGCGGCGGATGCTCTCCAGGTAGGTATCCGAACCCATGATAGGCCCTTCGATGCGCAGCACGACGAACGGGGCCCTTGGTTTTTCATTTGACGCGGATGCGCGTTCCCGGCTTGAGCACCGCGGGCAGGCGCCCGTTGAGGTCCTTCAACTTCTGGACCGTGCTGCGGTAACGTACCGAAATGTCCCATAGGCTGTCCCCCGCCTTGACGATGTAATATTGCTTATCTTCGCGGGGTATGGTGGGCTCTTCTCGCTCGGGAGCCGCGCCGATGAATCCTGCCGCCGCCACTGGTGAAAAACGCGGAGCGGAGGATGACTTGGTCCGCTCTTCCCCATTCCCGCCTTCCTCATCCGTCGCATCCTGGTCCGGAACCGCCACGGCCTCCCCGGCCCCCTTGGGAGCCAGGTATTTGATTTTTTGCCCGACCTGGATACGGTTGCCGACCAGCCCGTTCCAATGCTCAAGATCCTCTTCCTTAACTCCTAAGGAGCGGCTGATGGAATAGATGGTTTCCCCGGAGGCCACGGTATGCACGCCGAAGCGGCCCGAGGCAGGGGTGTTGGCGACTGAAACCGGAGCGAGGCCAGCATCCTCGGATGCGGGGGCTTCGCCCTTGACGGCGGTTTCGCCTTTGGCGACGACTTCGCCCTTGGCGGCCTTGGGAGAACGTTTAGCTTGGGCGGGAAGCACCGGTTCATGGTGATCCTCGCCCATGTCATCGCCGACGGAGGCCGCGCCGCGGGTACCGAGACGGATGCGTTGGCCGGGCCGCAGCTTGGCGCCGTGCTTCATGTGGTTGGCCGCCATCAGGCCGGAGACCGTGGTCCCGAAGCGGCGGGCGATATCGAACAGGTTATCGCCGGAGCGCACCTTATAGCTACCGCCCCGGAACTTGCCTCCACGCATGGGCGCCGCTTCGGCCATGTCCGGTTCGCTATACCTCGCCGCATCGCTTGGCGCCAATGGGATGATCAGGCTCTGGCCGCGCGCCAGGCGGTTGCCCTTGATCTTATTGGTCGCCTTGATGGAGGCGACGGAGACCCGGTAATGGGCGGCGATGGAGCCGAGGTTCTCGCCTTTCTGGACCAGATGATGGTGCCAGTTGACCAGGGAGGATTTGTCCAGCGCCTGGTAATTCTTCCAGAAGGCGTCCCGCGTGCCTTCGGGCAGGTAAAGCGTGAAGCCCGTGGTCTTATTGGGAGGCGTGCACCAGCGGCGCAGGCCCGAATTGAGGGCGATGATGGTGTCTTCGCTCACCGCGGCGGCCTTGGCGATGGTCGCGATGGTGAGGCAATAGGTCACGGTGACGGTATCGAAGCTGAGTTTGGGTTAGGGATTATCGATGAAGAATCCGTAGCGCTTGGGATCATGCCCGATGATCATGGCCGCCAGGATCTTGGGCACGTAAAAGCGCGTCTCCGGCGGCAACGGCATTTTCCAATACCCGCGGGTGGAATCCTGCGCCAGCATCTTGCGTATCTTGCCCTCGCCGCAATTGTAAGCCGCCATGGACAGATGCCAATCCTGGAATTCGTCGTGCAGATCGTCCAGGTAATCGAGCGCCGCGTCGGTGGCCAGCATGGGATCGCGGCGGGGATCGTACCACCAATCGTCATGCAGGCCGTAACGGCGGCCCGTGCCGCTGATGAATTGCCACATGCCGCTGGCCGAGGCTTTGGACCAGGCCTTCGGGTTGAAGCCGCTCTCGCACATGGCCAGGTACATGAGATCATGGGGCAGATCCCGTTCATCCAGCTTGGCCATGATCAAATCCTCGTAGCGGGACTTGCGTGCCAGCCACTTCGTGAAATAGCCGCGGCCGGGGCCCATAAATACGGCCATGGCCTGAAGGATGCGCGGATCCAGGGGCGTGGTGAGCGGCAGGGTGTATTTGGTGCCGTCGATGAAATGCGTGATGGAGTCCATCGCCTTCACCGAGGAGTCGGGCACGTCCTCCATCTCCTCGTCGAACTGCTGGGTGAAGGGGGCCGGCTCGCCCATCTTTTGGGTCATGGCCACGGAGAAGATGAGCATCTTCTGGACGCTGTCGCGCATGGTCCGGATATGCGCGTATACCGAAATCCTCCCCTGCCTGGTACCAGAGCGAGTCGCGGATGCCGTCCTGCCCGAGCTTGATGAACTCGGACACTTCGGAAAAAAGCATTTCGTCTTCCGGGACCAACGGAGGAAGCAGGGAGTCCTGCCGGTCCTTGGCAAGCTGAGGGCTAGCGCCCACGGCCTGCGCAGTCTTGGGCTTCGTCCCGGAGCAAGCCTGGAACAGGGCGAATGCCGATACGCAGAGCAGGATCCGCTTCAGCAAATCCTCTGGTCTCCGTGAAGCGGGGTTTCGCGAATATCGACGGGGGATGGTGAAACGAGAACCCGGGTTCGGGGGAAAGTACGCCCGGGGTCGGGGGTATCATTCCTCGAAATCGAGATCCTCGGCGTAATCATTCCACATGTCGGTCTTCTTGAACTTCGGATTGTCGAAATCGACTTCCTCGTTCTCGTCCTCTTCGTCGTCATCTTCCTCGACATCGTCCTCTTCGTTCTCGAACGGCTCCAAATCGTCGAAGTCATCGTGCTTCGGACGCCTGCCGAGCTCCCATGGGCCGGGGTTCATAGGGTCCATATCGCCTCCAATTTTACCATATTTTCCGCAAATATATCTTGGGTTCCGGGATTGTCAAGCTCTTTATCGGAAGCCGCGCGGTCTTTCTTGGCTGGACCTTGGAGTCCGGGTCCACCCGGGACTTGAGGTAAAGTAAAAAAAGGCAAGAGCCGAAAACAACGCATTCCCTTATTGCTTGTTGACGAACTTGAGCGGGAAGGAGACCGGAACGTCGCCATTGGCGTTCGGATCCTCGCGGAACCGCCACTTCTTCACCGTTTTAAGGACCTCGGAGCTGAAGGCGGCATTATCGATGCTGCTCTTTTCGGTCACGATGCGGGCGTCCTTCACGGCCCCGGTCGGGTCGATCAGGATGCGGACGGTGAGGTCGCCCTCGAATATCGTCCCTTTGCGCATAAACTTCTGGTAAAGAAACTCCAGCTCCCCTTGGTTCCCTTCGATCGCCGAGAAGATGGCTTCCTGGCGGAGGGGATCGGCCTGGATCTTCGCGGCCGACTTCCGCACCTTCACGTCCTGCTTGAAAGTGGCGGACAGCTTTTCGGCTTCGGCCTTCTCCGCCTTCTTGACATGGGCGACGCTATCCGCCTTGCGCCCGTTGAGGTCGCCCACGTCCAGCTTTTCCAGCTTCTCCAAGCCGGTCGTTCCCGGAGCCGCGGCGTTGACGGGCGCTTCGACCGCGGGGGCGCGCTTTTTCGGGGCATCGGGGACTTCCAAGGCCTTCAGGCTGTTGATGAACTTGAAGTCCTGGTATTGCTCGATCTTCTTCAGCGCGGTCTTGGCCAGCTCTTCGTCATTGCTATAGAACTTGCCCAGCACGTACAGGCGCCGGTTGGCCTTCTTGGCCTCTTCGGAATTGGGGGCCCCTTGCATCAATTGCCGATAGGTCAGTACCGCATCGCTATCCTGGCCCAGCTCCTCCTGCGAACGGCCATACAGGTAGCGGCTCTGGATGCGCGAGACGGAGTCGGTTCCGGGGCTGGCGATGGCCTTGGCCAGGCTCTTGGCGGCTTCGGCGTAATTGGCCAGCAAGAACATTTGGCGGCCGGACTGGGCCGGAGTGGATTGGCTGGCCTGCGCCAAACGGACCTGATCCTCGAGACCTTGGGTCAGCTCCTTCAGCCTGGCCGCCACATGCGCCTCCTCGGAACCGGGCACCAGGGAGGCCGCCCGATCGTAGTCCGCCTTGGCCTTGTCGTAGTCGCCGGTCAAGCCTTCGCAAAAGCCGCGGTGCAGGAGCAAGGTCGCGGAGACTTCGTTCGAAAGGCCGGCGCCCTCGAGGCTACTGGTATAGATCGCGATCGCCTTATCGTATTTGCGGGAGCGCTCGAAGAAGTAGGCCGCCTCGAGATCGGCCTGCACCAGCTTGGGCACCGCGGTGGCTGATTTCTTCTTTCCCAGGATGAACTCTACGGCCCCGATGGCCGCCGCGATAACCTTGGTCTGGAGGTTTTCCTTCTTGGGCCCGTCGTCGACCAGCAGGCGGCTGGATGACAGCGATTGCATCTTCATTTCCATGGCCGCGTCGTCCGCCTCGGGCTGGGTGCGTCGCTGGTTGATCAGCTCGAACCGGGCCAACATATTGAGGGCATGGCTGGAGTTGTAGGTTTGGGACAATGTTTCCATGGCCCGGTTGTACTCGTCCATGCGGTACTGGATGATGGCTTCGTTGGAGTACAGGGAGAACAGCACCAGGATGACGATCAGCAGGATCGGCCGGATGCTGAACCAGAACTCGGATAAGCTTGAGAACTGGGAATTCCGTCTTTTTCTTCACGAACTTCTTCATCTCCGCCGCGATGGAAACGATGGCGCGATGATCGGCGATGGGGCGGTAATGGTTGCTGGCGACGGCCAGGGAGATGGACATGAGAGGGAAACGCATGCGGCGTCCCTGGCGATCCAGGGACTCGATGAAACCGGCCTTGGCATCGGCCTCGTTATAGAATTGCTTGACGTTGCTATCGAACGAGGCGGTGATGCCTTTGCAGATGGCTTCCCAATTGGAATATTCCGTCACGATCACGAAATCGTCGCCGCCTTCGTGGCCGACGAAGGTGTATTGGTTGCCGAAGCGTTTGGCCGCGTCCAGGAAGCAATCGCGCGTGTACAGGATGGCGTCATCGCCCTTCGAGAATCCGTACTTGTCGTTATAGGATTTGAAATTGTCCAGGTCGCCGTATACGACCGCGAACTCCGCCTGGGCGTGGATCATGTCCTCGATCTTCTTCACGATCACGTTGTTGCCGGGAAGGCCGGAGAGCGGATTGGCGCCCTTGGCCTCTTCCCGGATGCGGACCAGGGAGAGCATCATCTCCTTGAATGAGCTGGCCAGCATGCCGATTTCGTCGTTCTGCTGGATGTCCACCTGTTGGCTGAAATCCCCCTTGGACACCTCATGGGTGACCTTTTCCAGCTTGGTGATGGGCACGATGATGATCTTGCGCAGGAAGAGCGCGAATATCAATTGGATCACCACCACGATCAGGGTCACCAGTAGGCAGAGGCGCAAGAGCACGTTCTTCTCGCTTTCCAGGCTCTTGATGCGGATGGGGAACTTCCCCACGATGACTTCGCCCGAAGGCAAAGCCGACGGGATATAAAGGTTGATCAGGCGATCCTTGATGTGGATATCGTGGTAGAACTCCTTGTCCTCGAGTTCGCTCTTGGCGATGGCGCGGTTGAGGATGACGGTTTCCTCCGCCGAAGGCTTGGGAGCTTGATGGGTCCCGCGGTAGTAGAGGACTTCGCCCTTCTCCGTGAAGACCGTGAGCTCGTCGATGCCTTCCTGGGCGGCCGCTTCGGCGACGCGCTTGTAGGGCGCGGGGTCGCGCTTGTCCTTGATGAGATCGCGCTGCCGGGTGAAGAGGCTTTTCAACCGCACGGATTGGTTTTCGGAAATCAGCTGCTGGTTGCGCGTGATCAGATCGCTCTGGTTCTCCCAGATGATGAAATTGAAGATGGAGACGATGACGATGGTGAGGATGATGTAGAGGACCGCGGTCTTGTAGGACAGCGAGTTCCTTCGGATTCCCAGCACGAAAAGCCCCTAGGAGCCCCTAACTTAATGGGGCGCGTCAGTCGTTCCTTTGCCGCCGGTCGAATCCGACGATTCCCTGGAGTTTATCGAATAGATCCTTGGGAGCGCAAGGCTTTTCCAAAAGCTGGAAGCCGAGGTAGCGGCGCACTTCCTTATCGTCCGTGCTCATGGCCGAGTCGATGAGCAGCGCGCAGCGCGCATCCGCCGAGAGGCCGCTGAGGGCCAACAGGTAATAGTCGCGCCCAAACTCCTCAAACCCGGGGGCCTCGTTGATGAGGAGGAAATCGAAGCGCGGGAGCGGGGTCTTGTTCCAGTCGCGCATGCTGGCCGAGACGTATTGGACCTCGAAGTCGGCCAGCTCCACTTCGGCCGCGGCCTCCTTGAGCCCTGGCAGATCGCGCCCGAGATCGAGGATGAGCAGGTGCCGCCGCGTTTGGCTGATCGCGCGGGCCTTGCGCTTCTCGATGGGCAGATGGACCACGAAGATCGATCCCTTGTGGCGCGTCGATTCCACGAACAGCTTGCCGCCGTGCAGCTCCACGAAGGATTTGCTGATGGCCAAGCCAAGGCCATGCCCCTTGCCGGCCAGATTGCTGGCCTCGCCCGTATGGAATTTCTCGAAGATGGCTTCCAGATCGGCCGGGGCGATGCCCGGTCCCGTGTCTTGGATGGAAAGGGCCAGCACGTTGCCCTGCTGGCGCGAACGGACCATGATCTTGCCGCCCGCCTTGGTGAACTTGATGGCATTGCCCAGGATGTTGGAGAGCACCCGGCTCACTTTCTGGACGTCCAGCCAGGTTTCCTGCACTGGGACCAGAGCCGTATCGATGACGATGCTCTTGGCATCCGCCAAGCCCTTCAGGGACTGCACGGCCAACCCCACCTCGTTGTTGAAATCCACCCTTTCCAGCTTGAGTTGGAGCTTCCCGGCGCCGATCTTGGCCGAGTCCAGCAAATCGGTCACCATGTCGATCAGGAACTGGCAATTGCGGTGGATGGTGCGGATGGGTTCGAGCTGGGTGGCTTGCAGGTTGCCGAGCACGCCTTCCATCAGCAGCTCCGCATAGCAAATCATGGCGGCCAGGGGCGAGCGCAGGTCGTGCACGGCCATGTGCAGGAAATCGTTCTGGTGCCGAAGGTTGGCGGACTGCGACTCGATGCGCGCGCGCAGGCGCCGGTTGATGATCTGCTGCGTCAGCAATTTGGATTTCAGCGCCAGCAGGCCTTGCAAGCGCACCCGCAACGATGGAAGGCAATCGGCGCCTTCGGAAACCAGCGAGTAGCCCATTTCGAACAAGGCCACCTTCTCTTCCAGAGGGAGCGTTTCCGGCGAGAGGGCGATCGAATTGGCGAGCACGAAAAGGACGTCGGCTTCGCCATCGATCATGGCCGGGAACTCGCGGGCCAGGCGGGAATCCACCAGGCAGACCTGCGCGGGATCGGAACCGGGAACGGTGCCCGGATCGGCGAACGGGAACGCATCCAAAGCCTTGCGGAAGCGGGCTTCCCACTCCGGATCACGCGTGACGATGAGGACTTTGGGGGGCTCGGCCGCCTCGCGGGGCATGCAGGTCTCCTTATGGATCCTGCAATTTATATTCGTGGAGCTTGTTACGCAGCGTGCGAATGCTAATATCCAGCATTTCCGCGGCCTTGGTGCGGTTGTCCGCGCAAGCTTCCAGCGTCTTGATGATCAGGATACGCTCGGCTTCGGCTACGCTCATGCCGGGAACGAGCCCGCCGGCGCCGTTCGAAGGCGTCCCCGCGGAAGCGGGACGCGCCCCGTCGAGACGCAGATGGTCGATGCCGATCTCCCCGTTCTTGGCGAACACGACCGCCCGCTGGATGACGTTCTCCAGTTCCCGCACGTTGCCCGGCCAATCATGGGCCTTCAGGCGCGTGAGGGACTCGGGCTTGAGCCCGGAAACCGTGAAGCCGTTGTCCTTGTTGTACTTGGCGATGAAATGGTGGGCCAAAGGCTCGATGTCGGCCATGCGCTCGCGCAGAGGCGGCACTTCCATGGGAATGACGTTCAGCCGGTAATACAAATCCTCGCGGAAGTTCCCTTTCTTGACCTCATCCTGGAGGTTGCGGTTGGTGCTGCAGAGGATGCGCACGTCGATGGCCACTTCTTCGCTGCCGCCGATTTTTGTGATCTCCCGTTCCTGCAATACGCGGAGCAGCTTGGACTGCGCGTAGATCGGCATCTCCCCGATTTCGTCCAGGAGCAAGGTGCCGCCGTTGGCCAGCTCGAATTTTCCCACCCGGGTCTTGATGGCGCCCGTATAGGCGCCCTTCTCGTGGCCGAACAGTTCGCTTTCGATCAGGCTTTCGGGGATGGCCGCGCAATTGATTTTCACGAAGGGCAGATTGGAACGTTTGCTTTTGTTATGGATGGCCTGGGCCAATAGTTCCTTGCCCGTGCCAGACTCCCCGTAGATCATGACGGTGGAATTCGACCCGGCCACCTCCTCGATGGTTTTCATGAGGCTATCCACGGCGGCGGTCTGGCCCACGAACTTATAGCGTTCGTCCAGCGTCTCGCGCAGGCGCTTGTTTTCGCTTTTCAGGTTCCCGATCTGGAGCACCTGCGACACGGTATGCTCCAGCATCTCCACCCGGAAGCCCTTGTCGGCATCCTTTTCGATGAAGTCCTGCACGCCGATCTTCATGGCCTTCACCGCCGTCTCGATGGTACCGAAGGCTGTCATCAGAATGATGCAGGCCATGGGATCCGCGGCCAAGATCTTCTCCGCCATCTCCAGGCCGGTCATGCCCGGCATCTTGTAATCGCTAAGCACCAGATCGGGCCGAGCCTGCTCATAGGCGTCCAATCCCTCTTGCCCGCTGCGCGCCGTGCGCAGCTTGTGGCCCAGCCGCGACAGGCTCATGGAGATGAGATCGCGGATCAGGGATTCGTCGTCGACCACCAGGATATCAGCCATGTACGCTACCCCGCGAATCGATGCGCACTTCGAAACGGGTCTCGCCCGGCCGGCTGGCGACGGCGATCTCGCCTCCGTGCAGGGCCACGATGCGCTGAACGATGGCCAGCCCCAGTCCCGTGCCTTGTTCCTTGGTGGTGAAAAACGGATTGAAGATCTTCGACTGGATGTCCTTCGGGATGCCCTTACCGTCGTCGATAACGGCCACCCGCAGGAAATCCTTCTCGTCGAGATCGGCCTTGATGGTGATGGCGCCCTTCCCGTCGATGGCCTGGATGGCGTTGAAGATGAGGTTCAGGAACACCTGCTGCAGCTTCTCGGGATCGATGCGGGCCTCAATCTTCGCGAAGGCGTAATCCCGCATGATGGCGATATCCTTGTTGTCCTTGGCGATCTCGACCTCGGCGTAGTTCAGGATATCCTCCATCCAGGACACGAAGTCAACCCGTAAGACGTTTAGCTCCATATGCCGAGTGTACACCAGCAGGTTGGAGACGATCTTGTTCAGGCTGGAGACTCCCTGCACGATTTTCTTCACCAGCGCCCGCCGCGGGTCGTCCCCGTCGAGATCCCGTTCCAAGAGGCCCGCGAACCCGCCGATGCCAGCCAGGGGATTGCGGATCTCGTGCGCCACGGTGGCCGACATCTCGCCCAATGCGGCCAAGGTCTTGGCATGTTGCATCTGGTTCTGCATCTGCTTGATGTTGGTGAGATCGGTGGAGATCTCCACGGCCCCCAGCACCTGGCCTTCGCGGTTCTTCACCACGCTGGTGGTGTAGCCGATGGGCTTCCCCGCGCCTATCTTCCAATACTTCTCGTGGCCCAGTTGGTTCTTGCCGTGGCGCAAGGTCTCGATGAGGGGGAAATGCGAGTCCGCCTGGTCCGCGAAGAATTCCGCGTAGGATTTCCCCAGGGCCTCCGACGCCTTCAGCGCGTAGATGCGTTCGGCCGACGGGTTGAACAAGGTGATGCGCTCCTCGGTATCGATCATGACCACGCTGGAATCCAGGCTTTCGAGCACGGAGCGCAACTGGTTTTCCACGCGTTCCTTCTCGCGGAAAGAGACTTCCAGCTTCTGGTTCTTTTCCTCGAGCTCCTGGCTGATCTTGTCGAACTTGACGCCCAATTCGCGGTAGGCGGACTCGAGCTTGCCCACGTTGGCGTTGAACCATTCGAAGACCTGATCGAGCTGGGCCCGGGTCTCGGCGGGAATGCCGTCAGGCAGGTTCTGCATGGGTCGGGCGCGGACCATGGATCATTGCAGGCCGCGGTAAAGGTTGATCATCTGGGACAGATCGCGGGGCGGTTCCGCCTTGACTTCGGCGGCCGGCGCGCTCCCGTCATCGCCGAACATGGCCTGGTGCCGCGCCTGGATGCCTTTGGCCACCCCTTCCAAGGAGTCGAGGATCTCCCCCGGCCGTCCCGCGCGCAGGCGGGCCCGCTCGGGAGCCGGCAAGCCTTCCCACTGGTCGAGGTACGGCTTGAGCTCGCCCTTTTCCCTCGCGATGGCCGCCATGATCTCGCCTTGGCGCGCCAACAGGGCTTCCAAGCCTTCCAACCCCTGGGACTTCACGCTTTCCAGGGCCGCCATCTGCAAGCGTTCGAATTCCCGGAACGTTTCCAAATGCCTGGCCAACAAGCCGGTGAAGGTCTCCAAGGGAAATCCGCCAGGTCCGCTAATCCAGCACCTCCTCGTACTCCTTGCGCCAAATCGCGTCTTCGCGCTTCCACTTGGCTTGGGAAGCCCAATAACTATCCGGGTAATTATCGATTACCCTCTTGTACTCGTTCAAGGCCGACTCTAAGTTCCCGGTCGTCTTGTAGATATTGGCCATCTGGTAATGGACCCAGGCCGCCTCCTTATGCCCGGGCCACTTGGCTGCGAATTGCCGGTATTGGGCCATGGCGCCCTTCCAGTCCTTTTTGCGGAAGGCGAGGTCGGCCATGCGCAACTTCACTTCGGCGCAAAGATCTGCGAGCAGGCTGTCCTTGGGATCCTGGCATTCCGCGGTGGCCTTCCCGTACCAGGCCAAGGCCTTGTCCAACGCACCGTACTTCGCGTGCAGGCCGCCCAGGTCGCGGGCGTAGCCGGCCTTGCGCGCGGGGTCCTTGGCGTTCGCGTACCCCTTTTCCAGATAGCCCGCCGATTTCTTGGCATCGTTTTGGAGCGCGCCCGCTTGGGCCAGACGGTACTCGACCTCTACTTGCGCCGGCCCGTCGGGGGCCCCGGGCTTGATCTTCAGCAACGCCTTTTCCGCCTTCTCGCCGTCCTTCATGCCGAGGGCGGCCAAGGCCGACAGGTACTGCGCGGCATCGTGGAACTTCGCCGAATCCTGCGGGGCCGATCCCGTCTGATCGGCCGCGCGTTCCGCCGCCTGATCCCAAAGGCCCAATTGCAGGTAAACCGAAGCCATATCGAGGCCGGCGGCCTGGGCATTGTCCGATCCGCCATACCCCAGCATGACTTCCTTTAACGCGGCGATCGCCTTCTCGAATTTATCGTTCTTGGCCAGCAGATGGGCCTCATGCATTTTCTTGCCGGAGGCCGATTCCGGATCGGGGATGAGGAATAGGAAACTGCCGTCGCGGCCCAGGACCAGAGCTTTGGCCTCGGAAGGAGGGACTGGCTGGGGCGGGGTTTTGGCGGCCGGCTGCGCAGGCGCCGTGGGTTTGGCGGAGACGGCAGGCTTGCCGTCCTTTCCGGCGGGATTGGCGGCTTCCTCCGGCGCGCCTGATTCATGGGCCGCATCCTTGGCGGTGGTTTCCTTCAATTGCGCGGCCGCCGGCGCCTTCGCCGCGGCAGGCGGCTTCTGGCCTGGGCTAGCGGGCGCTCCCGCTGGAGCTGGCGCTCCCGAGGGAGCGGGGTTTCCTGGCGTAGCGGACGCTCCTGGCGTAGCCGCGGCGGTACCCTCCCCCATCTGGGCCATGAAGGCCTCGGCCTGCTTGCGTCCGGGAGCGGACCGTGTCGTCTTCAGGTAGTCACGGAACTCCGCCGTAGCCTGCGGGAAACGTTCCTGCTTCTGATAGATGCGGCCCATATAGTAGTGGGCGTTGAAGCCGCGATCGGGATAAGCCAATGCCCGCTTGAAGTTGAACAAGGCTTTGGCATAGTCCCCTTTATCGAAGCGCATCACTCCGCCCAGGTAAAACGCGCCGGGATGTCCGGGATGGCGGGAAAGGCAGCGGCGCAAGGGCGCGGCCATGGCATCCAACTTGCCGGCCTTGTATGCCTCGAGGGCGGCCAGAAAATCCTTGTCGGCATAAATGCCTTCGCCGCCCTTGGAAGATCCGGAATCCAAGGCCGGGGAAAACGCCTCGTCGCCGCCGGCGATGGGGACGGCGGATCCGCTTTCGCGGGGGGGCGGGGGCAATTCGTCGGAGGCCGCGGCAGGCTTGGCCGCGACCGTCGCGGGCGCCGGGGCGGCTTGGGGCATCGCCGTGGGCTTGGCCCCGGACATGGCGGCCAGCTTTTTCCGTTCTTCTTCGGCCTTGGCTTTCTCGCCCTGTTTCTCGTAAGCCAAGGCCAGGCCCGCGCGGGCGTCCGCTAGGGAGGGATCCTTGGCGAGGGCGATCTTGAAGTTCTCCCCGGCCAGCTTGTAGTTGCCTTGCTTAAGGCGCAGGCCGCCGACGCGCGCATAGATGGGCCCGGGATTTTCCGGATGCTCGGAGAGGTACAGGCGCAATTCCTGCACGGCCTTATCGTACTCCCCCTTGGTTTCCCATTGCTTCGCCACTTCCAAACGGAGATCGATGCCGGCGCTTTTCGGGGGGACCGTGTCCGCCCCGGCACGGGTAGCCGCGACCGGGCGCGAGGCCGCGGCCAGGGCGGTAGCCAAGCAAGCGGTGATCAGGAATCCGCGGGCAATCGAAAGCATGGGGCGATGGCGCTCCGGGGACCCCGACGGCATGCCGGATCCCGACCCATTATAGATATACCGGATCGCGGAAATCAAAAAAGCCTCCCGGGGGGAGGCTTTTCCGGGCCGCTGGGACCGATTCGCGATGCCGACCTCCTGCCAGATGCGAGGAATCCGCCAGCCGATTATGCGGAAACTACCTGCCACGTATACGGAAACCTTCAATCACTTATGCGGAAAGCGCAGTACCCGCACGCGAACGACGTTGCCGATGCCCTTGATGGACTCGACCAGCGCATCGGGCACTTCCTTCTCCAGGTCGATGATGTTGTACCCGATCTTCCCGTTGCTGGCATTGGTAAAGGACGCGATGTTCAGCCCGGCCTTGCCGATCACCTGGGTGATCTGCGCGATCATATTGGGCACGTCCTTGTTGATGACCACCACGCGGGTGCGGATGCTTCCCTCGGGATAGGCTTCGATGATGGGGAAGTTCACGGAATTGGCCACGATTCCGTACTCGAGATAGTTCCGCATCTGCTTCACCGCCATTACGGCGCAGTTTTCCTCGGACTCGGCGGTGCTCGCGCCCAAGTGCGGCGTGCAGAGGACATTGGGCCGGCCGAGCAGGGACTTGGACGGGAAATCGTTGATGTAGAACGAGACCTTGCCCGAGTCGAGGGCGGGGATGACGGCCGCATCGTCGTAGATGCCTTTGCGGGCGTAGTTCATCAGGATCACGCCCGGCTTGGCCTTCTTCAGTTGGGCTTCGCCGATGAGGTTGCGGGTCTTGTCGGAAAGGGGCACGTGCACGGTGATGATATCCGCGGCGGCCACGACATCGTCCAGCTTGTAGGCGATTTCCACGCGAGGGTTGAGGAGATGGATATTGGCCACCGTCGGGAAAGGATCATAAGCGATCACGGTCATGCCATGCTGCAAGCCGGCATTGGCGACCAGCACGCCGATCTTGCCCAAGCCGACCACGCCCATGGTTTTGCCCTGCAGCTCGAAGCCGGAAAACTGGGCCTTGCCCTTCTCCACCTTCTCGTTGAGCACCTTGTCATCGGTTTCGGAGGCGAGCGACTGGGAGAATTCGAGGCTCTTGTGGATCTTCCGCGCGGCGATGCCGAGCATGATGAAGACCAGTTCCGCCACCGCATTCGCGTTGGCGCCCGGGGTGTTGAAAACGCACACGCCCTTTTCCGTCGCCTTATCGATGGAGATGTTATTGACGCCGGCGCCCGCGCGGGCGATGGCCAGCATGGACGGGATCTCGTCGGTATCGACGATGGCGCTGCGGACCAACACCCCGTCGGGGGAAGCGGTATCGCCGGAGATCTGGTAATTCTCCCCGAAGAGCTTGAGTCCCTGCTGGGAAATGTTGTTCAGAGTCTTGATCTTGAAAGGCATGACGGTCCTTCCGAATGGTCTGGGTTGGGGTTGGACCGGAAAGATAAATTAAACGCGGCGGGGCCCGCCATGGACGGGGACGCCCGGCGGCACGGACGGGGATGCCGGACGGGATTGGGAAGCCGTAAACGCCCGGCCTCTCGGTAGTTACTTATCGGTATTGTGCGTGGGCAAGGTCGGAAGGAAATCCACCGGAGGTTCGGCCGGCTTGGGGCCCCATTCCTTCCAGGCGAAATAGCCGCCGCCGCCGAGGACCGCCAAGGCCAGGGGGAACTCCCAATAGATGGCGTGGCTCTTGGCGATATACTTGCGCTCTACCTTCTTGTTCCATTTGAAATTCATGGTGATCACGCCGTAATCCTCCTGGATATCGTATTCCAGATCGTACGGGGTGAACAGGCTGACGCGGACCACGTCGCGGATGTCGGGCTTGAGGCCGGCCACGTCCTTGTTCAAGTCCAGCTTGAACAGTTCGACCGTGCTGTTGGTGATGGGATACTCGTGGATCGGGTCCATGATGGATTCGCCGATATGCGTATCGTAGAAGTCGAAAACCACGGCCTTCTTGACCGGATCGTAATAGTTGAAGTAGGCGGAGGGCTTCTCGGTGAGCAGGAAGACGATGGAAAGTTCCTTGGAACCCTCGGTGGCGCCCGGCTTCTTGGTGAGCTGCACGCCTTCGATGGTGCAGATCACGCCTTCCTCTTCCTTCGTCCGGGTCGGGGCGTCGGGGAAATCGACCAGATCCTCGTATTGGGCGAAGATGGGAACAGTGCCGGAAATCGCCAAAGCCAGGAGAACGGGAAGCCTAAAACGCACTATCGACCTTTCCTGGGGAAACCCCAATCCCAAGATACGCCAAATCCGGCCCGTGTCAATCGACAAGGCGAAAAGATATTAATTCAGCCCAGAAAGGCCCTACATATCAATTAATTTGCGGAGCCGGGAGGTAGCAATTGAAACGGAACGGCCCCCTCCTGCTCTTCGCGGCTTGCCTGGCCGTCCTGACGGTCTTGGGGGGATCGCACTTCCTCGCCGATGCCCGCGCCACCGCTCCCGCCCTGACCCTGCTTACCCCCCACGGGGACAATATCCGGCAGGAGATCGGGGCCGCCTTCCAGGCGTGGCATCAGGCGCGTTTCGGGGAAACCCCGGAATTGTCCTGGGTGGACCAAGGCGGCACTTCTGAGGACTTGCGGTACGTGCAAGCCCGCTATGCCAAGTCTCCCGAGGGCATCG
>JAEKLQ010000085.1:0-9377 GCA_019509785.1 Fibrobacterota bacterium
GCGACCGTCCTGGGAGACGGTGTAGGTGGCGGCAAAGGGCAGGGCCGGCAGCAAAAGCGCGGTCAGGATGATTGCCTGGCGCGCGGTATGGCATCCAGTGTTTTTCATAGATCGAGGTCCCCTCATGGTCGCGGAACGGGAGCGCGGCTCCCCGGTCATGGCTTCCGCGGTGCTTAGTGGCCGCGAATGTCAATTTGGTTCAGGCGAACAATGTAGTGAAGCTCGGCCGTCCCGCCGGCCTTGCGGCCAGCGGGACGGACCTCGGCTACCTCCTGAGGGGGAGGAGGCGCCTCTATGATCTCAAGGGACTACCAGGATTGCGGACCGGCCTAGGGCATCCCGGTAGGCCGATCGGCCGAAAGCGTCGTTGGCATTCAGATAGCCTTCGGTTCCACCTGGGAGTAGCTTCTCAATCAGATTGCCGGTAGGCCGGGCTTTGGGGCTTATGTATCCGATGCCGACCGGGGTTTTGACGTCGGCCTGGATGTTGGGGAATTGGCCGCCCAGGGCCGCGAATCCCAATATGCCGATGGACTGCTTGTAATAGAACACATCGTCCCGGAGTTCGTTGGTTCCCAAGTAGGTATCCAAGGTGCCGATGATGCGCGAGAACAGTTCCGAGCGCGTTCCGCCTTGGGTATAGGTGACGTCGCCCGACCCGAGAATGGCGGTCATCCACATGGCCATATTGTCGAAGGAGCCCTTGCTTTCCGTGGTGGCGACACCGGTCTTGGAATACTGGGCCATCTCCGCCGCAGCCAGGTTGGCGTTGGTGTTGGCGAAATCGGTGATCGTCTTCTGGGTATTCTTGCAATAGGCGATGGCGCGCGCATCCTTGAACCAGATGGCATCCATACCGATACGGTAAGGGGTCCGGATTCCGTCGCTGAGCATGCCCAATCCCTGCTCGGCTTTGCTTCCGGCTTGGGAAGCCTGGCCGCCGCTGGAGGTGCACCAGTCAGGGGCCTGGCCGAAGCTATAGCGGGGCACTTTCGCCAATACCGCATAGCAATTGTCGATCACGGCGGTAAAATCGATCGTCTTCTGGTAAGCATTGAAAACCTTGAACCAAGCGGTGGCGAAATAGCTGGGGTTCATGTTGTTCACGCCGTCGCCGCCCCAAGTGTCCCCCGGCAAGAGATAGTTCCCAGAGGTCATGTTGTTCTTGATGGACGCCATCATTTCCATGGCGCGACTGTTATACGTAAGCCCGCCGGAACTATAAGTCTGCCAGAGGTGGGCTTTCTGCATTTCATCTGCGAAAACCAAGGCCAGGCAGATGTCCAAATCCGCATCCGTGGCCGCTCCGGCGCTTCCGTTCGGCCAGGTCCAGCGATAGGATTTCTTTCCGCTATCCCACAGGTTCGAATTGGCGGCTTCGAAGATTTTATTGAAAGTGGGTTGATCATTGAGCAGGACCGAGATCAGCATCCCGTAGCCCTGGCCTTCGGAGACCGCTTCGTTGGTGCCGATGATGCTGGTGCCGTTGGCGTCCAGCCTTCGATGGTTGACCAGGCCATTGGAAGAGATGAAGTTCGCCTTCCAATACGTCCAGGCCGTCTGCAAGCGGGCTTTGAAAAAATCCGGCTTCAAGGCCAGGTAGGAATTGAGGTTCGCCGCGTACAAACTGGAATAGTTGTAGCTTGCCGGCCGGACATAGGGCAAATTCCAAGGCTGGACCTGGGAATGGATTATGCCCGCGACCCCGAGTACAAAACCGGCCAAAACCGCCATCGGTCTCCGGGTGCGCATGCCAGGGATCCGCGATTGCTTCGCGTATTCAGCTATGGCGTCCCTCCATGGGCTAAGTCCGCGGGTGAGGGGGATCATGAGCGTTCCTTCCGATTTCGGCGCTCGGGCCGTGGACGTTTAGTGTCTTTCGCTTGATCCGTGGTTCGAGGAACAGACATTCAGATGGAGTCCAAATTGTCCTAAATCCGGTGAACCGCCTCTTTCGCTTGCGATACTAATTGGCGGTACGGAGGACGGCGACCCGCTGCGGGGGCCGGGAACCGCTCCGATCGCGAAAGGGAGAAAGGATAATTATGTCGTCCAAGATTTCATGCATCAAGCCGATGGGCTTCCGGCAGGGGTCCATGGCCCTAGCTGGGATGTTGGCGGTCGCCCTGGGGGCGCATGCCCAAACAGCGGCTGCGTCCGTGCTCGATAATTTCGAAGCGGGCTCCAACCAGAACAAGTTCCTCGGGTATTCTTACTTCTATAACGATGCCACGGACGGCGGCACTTCTGTCGTGACTTCCGCGCATGTGGGCAGCAAACCGAGCGAAGTGCTGGTGGATTCGACCTCCTTCGACGCCGGTTACGCCTCCACCAAGTCCCTTAAGATGGCCTTCACCTACGGCGCCAACAAGCCCAAGTCTTGCGGCGGCACCTGCGCCTACGGCCAGATGGTCGGCTTCGGCACCCAGTTCATTCCCGGTACCGATGTCGCATCGGGAACGGGCACTACGCTCGATCTCACCGGCGCATCCGCCATCACCTTTTACGCCAAGGCTTCCGTGGCCATGAAGATGCGCGTCGAAGTCACGACCACCAATGTGGCCGATTTCGGATTCTTCGTCAGCAACGTGTCGGTCGGGACCGATTGGGGCCCGCAGACCGTGCTGTTGAGCACCGGTTTGGGCGGCATCAACCAGCCCAGCTGGGCCGTGGTCGAACCCTTTGATCCCAAGTTGGTACAGAAACTTCAATTCTCGATTTCCGCGGACGATAACGCCGGGCTTCTGGGCGGCACCGTGTGGCTGGACAGCATCGTGATCCAAGGTTACACCTGGGTTCCGCCGAATGCGTGTATGACCTGCGTTGGCACCACGGCCGCTACCGGCGCCGTGCTTTCCGATCTCGAGCCCGTGACGGCCCCGCCCCGCGCCGCCAATCAGAACGCCGCCGGCGGATTCTGGTTCGCCTATAACGACGTCGGAACGCGCGCTGTCACCGCCCAATCCCAGTACTCGGAAATCTTCTCCGGCGTTGATCTGACCAATCCCACCCCTACGACTCCCCTCATCGTGATTTCCCCGACCAAGGGCGTTGGCGGATCGGGCGCCGCTTACATCGGCTTTACCCTCGGGCCGTCATACACGGCTAACGGATCGTTGGTCCAGCCCTTCGTGGGCATCGGCACCAAGACCTCGGATGCATTGGAAACCGCGGTGATGGATGCCAGCCTTTCGACCGGCGTGGCTTTCGACTACAATACGGATGCGGCTTCGACTTTCAAATTCATCCGCTTGGAAGCCAAGACCAACCAGACGGATTTGGGAACCAATGCGGGCGTAGTGCATAGCGTGCTCCTTCCCGCCACCGGCGGCACTTGGAAGACCGCCATCGTACCCTGGGCCAAGTTTTCCTTGCCCGATTGGGTGGATGTTCCGGACAAGACCGTACCGGTCAAGAAATCCGGCATCACCAAGTTCCAGTGGGCCATTCAAGATGCGCCCGGGACCACCGGCGGCTTGGCCGTCGACAATGTGAAGCTTCCCGGCATGACTGCTATCCCGATCGGCATCCGCAATGCGAGCCGTGCTTTCCACGGATTGCGCATGGCCCAAACCGCCGGCCGCCTCGACGTGACCTTCGACTTGGCTGCGGGTGAAACGGGCGCCAAGCTCACCCTCATCGATTTGAAGGGCCACCAGGTCGCTCCCGCCCAGAGCCTCACCGGCAAGGGCCTGCAGGTGGCGTCGTTGGACACCCATACCCTGCGCAGCGGAATCTACAGCTTGCAGGTGCGTCAGGGCGATGTCGTGCGCGGCGTTCCCGTGACCATTCTCAAGTAAGACCTGAAAGACATTCGGGCGCGGTCTTCCGCGCCTTTAGGTTTTGGGCCTCCGGTTTCTCACCGGAGGCCTTTTTTTTGGCGATGCTGGAGGCGGGTCGGCACATTAGGACGCGAAAGATTCCGTTTATGCAGCCTAGCTTCCGAACTCCGATCCCATCAAGGCCCACTAAAACCCGGTTAGGAGGAACCGTTAGATGAATCGGTCCATTCGCATCATTCTGGGAATGGCCGTCCTGGCCTTGGCCGGACTCGCCGCAGGCCAGAATCCCGACTACAAAGCTCTCCACAATCTGCTGATCCAGTATTACGGCTATCAGCGGGCGGGCGATAAGACAATCGATACCCATAACCCCTTCTATGAACCGCCCAAATCCCCAGCCCCCCATAGCGGGGACAACCTGAGCGGCGCGGATCTCGGGAGCGGTTGGTACGATGCCGGCGACTTCGTGAAGTTCGGCTTGAACCAAGGCTTCGCCGCGTATTGCCTCCTGAAGGGCTTTGACGTCTTCCCCCACGGCTATGACGATATCACCTCCTGGGATTATAAGGGGGCCCCGGACAATATCCCCGACATCCTGGGCGAGGTGAAGCTCTCCACCGATTACCTCCAACGCGCGGTGATCTCGGCCAGCCAGATCGTGGTTGACGTAGGCAATGCCGCGACCGATCACCAAGGCCTGAGCGAGGATGGCTACACCAATTCCTCGCGGACCAGCCCGCGGCAAGTTTATACCGGAGGCGGCGCCGACATCGCCGGCCTCTATGCCGCCGCCCTGGCCTTGATGGGAAACGTGTACAAGAAATACGACGCCACCTACGCCGCCGCTTGCGTGGCGAAAGCGAAGCTGGCCTTCCAGTTCGGCGAAGCGCATCTCAGCCTTTCCACCGAACAGGATGGCGGTAGCTACTACAAGACCACCACTTATAAGGACAAGATGGCCTGCGGTGCGGTGGAGTTGTATCGCGCCACCGGCGACTCGACCTATCTGACCAAAGCGAAAACCTACCTGGGCGGCGTGGTTCAGCATTATTACGTGCTGGGTTACGCGAACGTGGGCGATCTGGCCGCCTTCGAATTGAAGCGGTTGGGCGTGCCGAATGCCGACGCGATCTGGCTCTCCGACGTGGCCAACACCATGAACCGAGTGGTCACCGCCTCCAGCGCTTCGCCCCTCATCAAGGGAGCCTTCATCAACACCGATTGGGGCAATCCCGGCAATGCCGGCTGCGCGGGCTTCAGCGCGGCCCTGGCGTTCATGATCACCGGCGACACCAAGTACCTGACCTTCGCGCGTAACCAGGCCCATTGGGTGGCCGGGATTTCGCCTTTCACCCAATCCTACGTCGTCGGCTTCGGGAACGGCACCTCCATCAGCCCGCATCATCGTAATGACGTCGCGCGCTTGAACGGGGTGCGGCTCAAGGGCGGCGTGGTCGCCGGTCCTTACCCCGGCGGAACCTTCGATGCCACCAAGCCGGAAGCGAGCTCATGGTCATTCAACCCCAGCGATGCGACCAATTACAAGAACGTGGAATGCGCCATCAATTACAATGCCGGCATGGTCGGCCTGGTCGGTTTCTTGAGGGATTACGACAATCCCCCGGCTGATTTGATCCGCATCACCACCGCGCTCTCGGCAACCCCCGGCAATGCCGATCTCAGCACCGGAAAGGTGACCATTTCCGGGGCCTTGGAAAAGACCGCCGCCTGGACGATTACCTTCACCGGCAGCGTCAGCAAGGCCAAGAAGTCCGTGACCGGATCGGGAGCGGCCATCAGCGTTGCCTGGGGCGGCGAGTCGGACTCGGGAAGCTTCGTGGCTGGCGAAAGCGTGATTGCCAAGCTAGACATGCCGAATATTGCGCCCTACCACCTTTCCCGCGCCCAGACCTCCTTCAATATCTCCGCCCTTAAGTTGGAAGCCTTCAAGGCTACCGACGTCAAGCTCGATGATTTCGAGGACGGGGACACCGTGAATGCCGTGGGTGGCGTTTGGAAAATCTTCAACGACAAGCCGACGGGCACTTCCAGCAGCAATCCCCTGGCCATGGGGCCGTCCGTGCTGACGGGCGAAGGACAAGGCGGGGGCAAAGGCATCGGCATCCGCTTGATTAGCGGAGCCGGGGCTACGCATCCGATGGTAGGCGTGAAGACCACCTTCAATGCCACCGGCGCGCCGGTAAGCATCGGCCCTACGACGAGCATCGTTTTCGACGTGATGGCGACCTCGGGGAGCAGCCTGTGGGTCGAGTTGGAGCAATCCGACATCACCGATGGGGCCTACTACCAAAAGGAAATCGATTTCGCCAACAGCTCCTGGAATCGCATCCGCGTCCCGATCGCTTCTCTGGCGCAGCCGTCCTGGAAGACCGTCGCCAAAAACCTGAATACGGGATCGGTCACCGGTTTGCGTTTCACGTATTACGGGACGACCAACATCCGCTTCAGCCTGGATAACGTGTACATGGAAAACCTGAAGATCGGCGGTGTGGCCATCCATTCCCAGGCGGGCAAAGGCCACGCCGCCCTGAGCGCCCTGAGGACCGGGCGCGACGGGCTGCGCTACTTCTTCCAGCCTCCGGTGGCCGTAGCCGGCGATTGGAAGGCCGAAGTGGTGGATGCCTTCGGGCGAACCCTCGATAGCAAGAACCTGGGGAAAGTGGGAGCGGGGGAGTCGGTGGACTTCAACGGTCTCCGCCTGACTCCCGGATGGTATTTCCTCCGGCACACGGCGAACGGCACTTCCCAGGAGTACGTGCAACGCATCTACGTCCGCCCAGAGGCCCAGTAAGCCTTCTCGCCTCGCATTGGGCGCTCCCGCGCGCCCAAGCAAGCTCATCTTCGATCCAATTACGATGAAGAACCCCGGCCGCCGGCCCCTGGAAACAGGGATCGGCTTTGGCATTTTGCCCAATGCGTGCGCCAAAAAATCCGAATGGATCGGGATTCAAAAATCCGAACGGTTCGGATTTTTATGGTTGGTCAATCCGGCGGGCTAAAAAGGCTCCGGATCAGGCCTGAAATGGCTGAATCCGGATAGAAGAGGGGATAGGCAGCCTGGATGTGGCCGACCAGATTATTACCCGAGGGAAGGCGGAATTATTGGCCGACGGAAGGCTGCGCTTCCGCGCTGCGGCTTTGCCCGGCTTCCGGGTGGTTCGCCACCAGACCGTGCTTCCCGAGCTCCTGCGGAATGCGGGCCAACAATGCCAAGCCTACGAAAAAGGCCAGGAGAATCAGCATCTCCCAAAGGGGAAGTTGTTGACGTGATTTGTCGGTGGTAGAGCCCATGCGAGGCCTCCGGGGGGTTGTCCGGAATGAAAACTAATTCAATGCGCTTTTTTCCGCTCACCGAAAATCGCCCCGATCCGGAATAGGGAATCCAGCCTGCGAGGAGCATGTGTCCCGAATTGGCAAGCTCCCGGACGCGGGGAACATGCATGTGACGGGAGCCCTGGAGACCCCGTCAGGCGGGCCCGGGAGGGCGGGACCCGGAACGGGTTCATTAATCCAGAAGGATCCGGAAGTTCCAGGGCCAATCCGCCCGGCCGCGAATTACCGTAACGGCGACGTTACCCGCCCATTGGCGCAATCGGTCGCGTTGATCGCGCGCCGGCCCTACTCCTGGAGCAGGGCGGCGGCGGAATGCGGGGGCAGGACGAGTTTCATGGATTCGGATAGGGTCATGCGCTCGCCTTGACCGGAGCCGGTTTTGGCATCGGACTTGTCCAACCGCTTCAAGACACCCGAGCCTTTGAGGCCGGGAATGGTAAGGGTCACGACCGCTTCCGTTTCGGGATGCTTGTTCAGCAAGAGGACTGCCTTGGTCCCATTCGCACGCTCTGTCAGGTAGCAGGAAATATCGCTTTCCGCATCCGCCTCCGCCGATTTGATCTTGCACTCCAGAAGCTTTCCGCGCAGGACCTCGGAAGCCAACTTGAAGGCGTGGTACGAGGGCCGGGGGACGTTGTCCCCGTCCGGGGCGCCGGTGCGCGACAGGTATCCGTAATCCCCGCCTTGCTCGGTAATGTTGTTATGGATGTCCCAATAATCGGCATGCTCGATATTGTGCTTGGCCAACTCGCCCAGGTAGTCCAGGACGAACAATCCGTTAATCAAGCTCAAGCTCTGCGGGCCCGGCTTGAAGTCCACGGAGTTCCATTCCGTAAGCCAAATCCCGTATTGGTGGCCAGGCGCGCCGTATTGCTTCAACTGCCGTTTCACGCCCGGGATGATCTCGTCCAGGCTTTGCGGCGCCGCCAGCAGGGCTTGGTCGTTTTCCTCGCCGGCGTGCTGCGGATAATGATGCACGATGACCGCATCGGCCAGATCCTTGGTGGACTCCATGACCAGCTTGTTCCACTCGCCGTCGATAACGAAGATGACCGCCACCTGGATGGTGGGATCGACCGCCTTCATGGCCTTGATGAACTCGGCCGCGCGCTTGCCGTAGGTCGTCCCGTCGGTATGCTGCGGATGCCAGTCGCCGTAGAGCTCATTGCCGATTTCCCAGAGCTTGACGCCGGCCTTCTTGGTGATGTTCACGTAGCGGACCCAATCGGCGGCTTCTTCGGGCGTGCCCTTGCCGTAATTGACCGTGAACATGCCTTCGTTCCCGGTCTCCTTAAGCCACTGCAGGAACTCGTCCGTGTCCACCAGGAAATCCTTCTTGTCCAGTACTTGCTTCCAATGATCGTCGTCGGCGCGCAGGCCACCCGGGTAACGAACGACCTTATGATTCACGGCCTTCACCTGGTCGACGGTTCTGCGATCGAGCAGATCGCCGTCCCAAAGGGCGGCGTTGATCCCGAAGATGCCGTCGTGGATGGAAGAGGTCAGGACCTTGCCCGGTTCGCCGATGATCTTGAATTCGCGCGAGGCGACGGCCTTGGCCTTGACGGCCTCGCGCATGTTGGTCAAGTAAACGTCGTCCACGCGGAAAGCGCCGCTGGTGCCGTCGCCCGCGGGCTTGAAGTCGATGGAGGTAATGCCTGCGAGGTCGAACTTGCCGTTCTGCACCGCTTCCGGGGGTTGGTAGTAGGGGAACTTCCCGAAGCTGCGGAAGGGCAGCACGATATCGTTCCATCCGCGGGTGGCGCCGGTATTGGCATCGAACAGCTCTTTACCCGCATCGCCGATTTGAACGGTCACGCCCTGGAAGGCCTTGTTGGTATAAAGCTTGAAATGCAGGCCGTAATGCTGGGTCCAGTCCCGTTTCTTCTCGGTCGCGTTGTTCGCGTCCAAGCGATAGAGGACGTCGCACCAGTCCGTCAGCTTGTAGTTGACGGAGAGGGAGTGGCCCGGATGGCCGGCCAGCGCGTCCACGGCGAAGGTGACATCGGATTTGGGCCCATGGGAGCTTTCCCATCCCTTGGCACCCGATTCGAAATCGAAGAGTAGGCGATCGGGTTCCTTGGAGCTGAAGGTGTTCCAGTATTCGTCCGGATCCACGTAGCCGGGGATATCGTCGGTGATGACGATGTCCTTGGCGTAGAAGGCGACCGGTTGGGTGGAGTCGACCTTGTTCTCGTCCTTGTTCGCGGAAAAGCGCATTTCGCCTATCAAATCCCATTT
>JAEKLQ010000085.1:9447-47952 GCA_019509785.1 Fibrobacterota bacterium
GGTAGTAATGCCAGGCCGTATCCACCGGCCCGAAGTCGCTGAGGATCGCCTTCGTCTGCGTCTTCTGCCCATCGGGACGGACGTCGAGGAGGCCAAGGTAGATGCTTTTAACGCCCGGACCGCCTTTGCCCCAGAAAGCCAGGGCCCCGTGGGCTTCGCGCGGCTTCCGTATATCGATGTTTTTCCCCGCACCCAGGGCCAGGGTCACGCCGGAATACTCTTCCGGATCCATATAAGCGGCCAAAACGTTTTTCCCGGGTTGGTCGGTCGGCTGTACCTTGGCGCGGGTTCTGCCGCCGTAAACGTAAGGGAACCCGCCCGCGGCGATATCGTCCCCGAAGAAGGTGTGCAACACCTTGCCATGCTTGGCTTCGGCGACGGGCGGCATCGGCACGGTTTCCTTCTTGTCGTCCCAATCTTCCTGATGCGTTTCCACCGCCGGAGCGAACACGTCTCGCAGCACGAAGATATCGTCCACCCAGACGCGGAAGGCCTTGTTATCGCTCTTCTTGATCTCGAGGCGGAACTCCGCCACCTGGTTCCAGTCGAAGGCATTGGGGATTTCGACGCGCTTCTTGGGATCCCAGAACACGCCCTTGCGGCCGAACTTGGCGAGGGGAATGCTGACCAGCCGCCATTGGTTGGTGATGCCGCCGAAATCGTTGAGGGGGAGACGCACCACGGTTTTCTTGCCGTCGCGGTTCTCATCGTCGACCAGGGCAACCCAGGCGATTTCGCCGCCTTGATTTCCCTTGACCCAGAACTGCAAGGCGCCTTTGGAATAGTAGGGAGTGAAATCGTACAGGAGGTTGTACAAGCAGACCGAGCCGCCGGAATAATCGTCGGCGACCAGATCGAATTGGAGGGCGACTTCGCTTTCATGCCCGGATTCCTCGGGGATGAAGATCTTCGAAGCGTCGGGGTAGGTGTATTGGTAGCCGCCCGAGACGAAATCGTCATCGAAGAAGCGGGCTACGATCCGGGGATCGCCGGCTTTTACGGTGGACTCATCGGCGGCCCCCGCGGCTTTGAGGGGCTTGAAGCTCAAGGAGCAGCCCCCGACGGCCAACGCCGCTAACGCGAGGGCAAGTATCGCCATCGACTTGGACGCGCGGGTTCGAACCGTCGCGAGGGGCGCGCTATCCGGAAGGATGCGGGAGGACGGACAAGGTTGGGCCACGGCTTTGCTTCTCCCGGCTCAGAAATGGACGGTCATGAACACGTCGGTCAACAATTGCGAGAAATCGTGATCGCCGCCCGCGGCGGGCGTGGGCTCGTCGACCTTGATTTGCCCGACCGTGAAGAGCAGGTGCGCGCCGGCCGCGACCTTGTAGTCGATCCCGCCGGCGGTATGCGTCTGTACTTGCTTCGCTTCGGTGGCCGCGCGGTCGACGGTGGTGGTGATTTGCTGCCAGCCGCCGAGCACGGTGAACCGCTTCCAGAAGTTCCATTGGGCCCCGGCATTGATGAAGTCGCTGGTGACCTTGGTCAAGGCGTGCAGCGTGTCCCCGGCTATGCCGTCATTGTCGGCGGTGGAACGCATGAAGCTTCCGGCCAGCGTTAGGGGCAAGGACAGGCCCATGAGGCCGCCGGCTTCGACCTTGAGTCCGCCTCCGGCCTGGGTGAATTTGGTGACGGGCAGCGAGCGAACCGTATCCACCATGACCCCGGTCGCGTTCTCCAATGCGGCGTAGGAGCCTTGCACCTCGATATTCCCGTTCATGGCATCCGCGGTGAGATCGGATTGGATCCCCTTGCGGTTGGGCGTGGCTTGGCCGAAAGGCATGACCAACTGGACGGCGGTGTCGATGCGCGAGGCCGCGAAGGCCGCCATTTCGCCCTGGGTCATGATTGAGCTGTTCCAGGAATTCTTCTGGAAGGGCGCCCTGGCCCACAGGTTCGTCGCGACGCCCGGTACGAACTTGTAAACGTGATCGTAAAGGGCATCGAAGGTGGAATAATTGCGGGCGCGGGGATCGTTGATGCGCACTCTCGTCGTGTCGTTATCGATATTCAGGACACGTTCACCCACGAAAGTCGGGCTCTGGGCCAGCTCGTTGCGGTAGCCCGCATCATTCGATACGTAATTCACTCCGGCTTTGAGCGCGAAGGCCTTACCCGCCGACCAGTTCCCTTGCAGGCGCGCCAGGAGCGCATTCCCGACTATCTGGTTATGGGTGACCCCTGTTGCGGTCTTAGTCGCGTAGAAATCCGTGTCATCCGTTGATTTGGCGAATTCGGCCGAGAGGGATACGTCCCAATCCTTGGTGCCGAGCAGGGAAGCGAGATCGTAGCCGGCCCGGCCGCTGGCGATCGAGGTATGTTGGGCGGCGGTATCCGCGGTCGGCGCCGCGAAGCTGCCCTTCTTGTCGAAGATCAACAGATAGCTGGCGCCCAAGGAGATGCCCAATGGCGAGGCCAAATCCAAGTTGCTGGCTGCCAGGTATTTTTCCGACAAGGCCCGTTCGATGAAGTCGGTCGGCTTGTCGCCATTGCCGATGTTGGTCTCCACGTTGCGCAGACGTGAACCGAGTACATCGTAGTGGAACTCCTTGAGCAAGGCGCGATCGCTGTTATCCACCGAGGCGTCGAAGGCAAGGTCCACGCCTTGCATCAGGCGTTTGTTGTCCTGCAGGAACACCTCGTCCATGGCTTCCCGGCGATCGCCGGCGAACAAGGCGGGCTCGTATTCGACCTCGGGAGACGGGGCCCACAAAGTCAGCGGGCTGTACTTACGCAGGAAATCGCCCGCGGAATAGGTGAACATGCCTTTCACGTTCCCGTCGATGCTGAGCCAGCGGGTGTTGATGGGATTGCCGATATCGGAGAAGAAGTTCCGCCAATCCTGGTGCATGCGCATGATAAGGTGGCCCTCGGTGGCGGAGTTCGGCCGGGCCCGGATATCGAAATCCACCGAGGTGTATTCCACGCCTTCTTCGGAGCGCAGGGAGGGGATGGAACCCGGCCCTTCGATGGAGGAATGCAGGTATTGGGAACGGAAAGCCCCGCCCACGGATATCCCTTCCTTCGAGAGGATATTCTCGAGGACCTTGGCCGTGCCCGAATCCGGCGACACCGGTTCGGCGGCGCCGGCACGCGCGGCCAGAAAGGCCGTCAGGGCCAGGATGAGGGTCCCCGGGACCCTTACGGTTATTTGCTTCGGCAGGATGGGCATGGATGCTCCTATCAGAACCACATTTTGATTTCCGCCGAGTAGAAGGGCGTGGCCCAATCATTCGCGGAGAAGAATTTGTCCTCGTGTTTCATCCACTTGGCCCGGCCATGGAGGCCGACGCGCGCGGCGAAATCCCAATCGAAACCGGCGCCATAGGCCCAATCCGTGTAGGCGATCGGGACGTTGGCCACTACGCTAGCGCCCGTTTCGTCCTTAAGGGCCATATAGGCCATGTCCGAACGCCAGCTTTCGTAGCCAGCCAGCCCGAGGAAGAAAAGCTTGTCGGTTATCGCGATGGCCGGTTCCGCCCGCATGTAGAGTCCCCAGAGCATCATATCCTTGGGCGTGAACGCGACCGGCTTCAGGGTCGACGAGACGCCGTTCAGGGCCATGTAACCGCTGAGGAAAATCTCATGGGAATATCCGATCATCGGGCCGATGTCCACGGCCCCGTCCAAATCCAGGTTGAAGGAATACTTCTGGTGGACAGGGACGAATTGGGAACGGGCGGAGACCGATTGCGGAATCGACTGGGTAAGGTTGGAATCGGCTTGGGCGGCGTTCTCGTAGGGCACGAAGCTTTCGAAGATGGAGAGGTAATCGCTACGCAAAGCGCCACCGGCATAGCCTACCGGGTTGTTGTATGCGCTCTGGCTATGGAAACTCTCGTCCCCCAGGCGCTTGTTGTAATGTCCGTCGGTGATGGAGAAGTCCACCGGGTCATTTCCCCAGCGGTTATAGGAGCTCATGAAAACGCTGTTGAAGTCCTGTCCGTTCAGGCGGTAGGGGAAGTAAAGCACGTCCTGCGCTTTTTCGACCTGGAAGTGCTGGCCGTAAAGGAAGCGCAAGTGGCCGTACCCGACCTGGGGCGAAACCGAAAGGAACATGCCGGCCATGTTCTGCGTGTAGGGGGAAGCTTCGCCGCGGGCGATGAATTTTCCGGCGCCCACCAGGTTCGAGCCCACGGGATAGAAGCCGTCCACGGGAGCGGCGAAAGAGAAAGGCGAGTAGAATCCTTTGGGTATGTAGGCCAGATCCGCTTGCACGGGTACGCCATACTTCGAAAGGATTTTGGCATAGAGCGCGGGGACCGGGTTGGCATGCTTTTCCCAGCGCTTTTCGTGCGTGAGGAGGATGGTATTTCCCGAGGCATTGCGGGTCGAATCCAGGGTGAACCGGGATTTCACCGTATCGAGATAGCTCACCGCGGCATCCACATGCAGAGACAGGTTATCGTTCAATGATCCGCGCAGATCCACGGAACTGACGAAGGGATCCTTATAGAATCCGGATCCGTGGGTCACGGTATAGCGCTGTCCGGTAGGGGCGTATGTGTAGATGGTGTCGCTAACCAGGAAATTCTTCCGCCAGGCCGGGTTCTCGGTAATATCCGGCTTGTAGACGAACCCGACGACATTCAGTCCCAAGGTCATGTCATGGATAATCTTGGTATTGGAGATGCGGGCATTGTACATGTGCCGGTAGGAATCCCCGATGCCGACCTGCTTCACGTCGTTGCTCAGGTCGGCCAGGCCGAGATCGTTCGAGAAATCGATGAACTCGCGTTCGAAGTTGTCGTAACGCTCGAAGGCGGCCCACATCACCTGGGTCTCGAACCCCAAGGGCAAATCGATGCTGCGCAGGTCTATCCCGTTGAATGCCTTCTTGTTCCAGGCGGCGCGCCCGGCCTTTTCGCCCTTGGCGATGTTGTATTCGTAGTAGCGTGAGATGGGTTGTTCGATTTCGTAGGGCAGATAATCCCAGGCAAAGGTGCGCGGCTGCGATTTCCAGATGGTGAGAGGGGAGGATTCGGTCCAAAGGACGTTCCCCATGCGCACCCAGAAGGAAGCCGGGATGGTCCGGATGGCCAAGCCCGCCGCCATGTCTTCGTGGATGATGGCGGGATTATCGGATTTATCGTGGCGGTTCTGTACGGGGGTGAAACCGGTCGGGATATTGGGGTTGACCGGGACATTGCCGTTGGTATAAATGCCCGGCAAGGTATTCTGGAAGCCGATTTTGGACCAGAGCACCGCATTGCGGTTGGCATGTACCACCATGGCCAGGCGCAGCATGGATTCATTGCCTTCCCAGTTGGCCTGGGTCCAGGTTTGATCGTCGGAAAGGTAGGCGGGGTAATTGTAGAAGTCGTGCTCGGAGATCCGCAGGCGGCCTTCCCCGGAAAAGGAAACCGGGCTCGAACCGCCGAAAAGCAAGGTAGAGCGCACCTTGGATTCCAGCTCATCCATCGGCGGGAGGTTGGCTGTATCGGCCGTGGAGGCCGCGGCTCCGGAGACGGATCCAGCGGCAACCGTCGGGGCAGGGGAGGGAGCAGCGGGCCCGGCCGCGTCCGCTGCGGCGTCGGCAGGCGAGGTAAGCGCGCAAGCCAGCCATGCGGCGCAAAACATGGGCAGATGCAGGATGCCGTATCCGGTCTTTCTCATCGTTTGTCCCAAGGCTCCCGCGCGTGACAAGGGCTTCGTCCAGTCCCCAGCGCGGTTCGGAGTTAGTGGCGAAATGTATTAATCAGGTTGTCCCCCGGGCACTATTCTTTTACGGCGCCCGCGGTTAGTCCCGAAACGATATGCCGTTGCATCAGGAAAAAAAGCAGCATGACCGGGATGGTGGAGACCGTCGCCGCCGCCATCATGAGATCGTACCGATTTTGGAAATTACCCACGAAAAGGCGGATACCAACCGGTATGGTATAGGTCTTTTCGTCGGTAAGCACCCAGGCGAACATAAGTTCATCCCACGCGGAGAGGAAAACATACACGCCCGTCGCGATGATTCCCGGCAATGCGGACGGGATGATGATTCGGAAAAACGCCTGCAGGGGCCCGCAACCGTCCACGAGGGCGGCTTCTTCCAACTCCTTGGGAAGGGACGCGAAAAATCCCCGCAGGATCCAGATGGAGAAGGGAACGAAATAGGCGGCGTAGGTGAGGATCAAGCCGCCGTAAGTGCCCTTTATGATCAGACCGGTGGCGCGGCTGAAATTGATGAACATCAGGTAGAGGGGTAAGAGCAGCATGATACCGGGCACCATCTGCGTCGCCAGCACCGAATAGCCGAACAGGTTCTTGCCCGGGAAATTGAAGCGCGCCAGGGCGTAGCCGCCCATCGAAGCCAATACCATGGCCACCAGCATCACGCCGATGCAAACGATGAAACTGTTTTTCAGGTAGAGCCCGAAATCGATGTTGCGCCAGAGGTCCACGTAATTGCGCCAATGGATGTACAGGGACGGGAGCGGGGCCGCCGCTTCCGCCACGGGTTTGCCTGCGGCGTCCAGCAAGGACAAGGAGCCATTGGGCCCGCCCAATAGGGCGCCGCCTTCCGGCAAAGGCAGGATGGCGGTTATGCGATGGGCGGTGATGTCCTCCGATCGGCCATCCACCTGGGGAAAGCGGGGAAGGAATTCAATGGCCTGATCCGACTGGGTCCCCGGGTCCGGGTTGGCCGGGCCCGGCTGGCTCGCCTGGCTTGCCTTACCCTCCTGCGCCGCCGGGTAAGCATCCGGAAGTGAAGTCGCGCCATGGGAATCGCCCAGCCAGATGCGGCCAGGGCTGCGGCCGAAGGCGGTGATGATACCCGCTCCTTCCTTGCGGTCCAGCCACGTAAGCACGGAGTCGGCCGAGAGATCGTAAATGAAGGCGCGGGAATCGGCGCTCAACAGCAGTCTGCGGCTATCCAGGGGGAGAATGCGGTTCGGCACCGCGGGCAAGCGGCCGGCGCGCAGGGAAACGTCCGGGCGGCTCCCGTCGGGGGAGTGCAGGAAAATGCCTTGGTTGGTCAATACCGCCAGCTGTCCATCGACGCTGTCCGGACGCGTGAAACCGCGCAACAGACCGGCCTCTTTTCCGGGGAAGCCGGCCGCGGGTTTGAATTCGCCCGTCGCCGGATCGAATGAGGTGACGCCGGGGTAACCTTGGACCTGATAGGCCAGATATAAGACGGGACCCATATGATAAAGGCCCGATCCCGAAACTTCATTCACCCACAGGGTATTCCAGGCCGGACCGTACGCCGCCGCCATGCGCTCGATCCCGTAGGTTTTCACCAGGGAAAGCTTTTCCGCATCCACTTCTTGCAGGCCGCGATTGCTGGAAAGCGCCCAGAGGATGGCGGGCTTCCCGGCTTGGGCCGCATCCAGCCAGAAGCTGGTGGCGAAGGTCCCCAACTCCAGATGGGAAACCTGTTTCAGGTTCCCGTCGAAGCGGGTGAGGCCGCCATCGGCAGTCCCCGCCAGGTAGCCGTCCGCCATGCGGGCGAGGAAGATGACTTCGTTCTGCCTCCGCCCGGGCATAACCTTGCCGGACAGGATTTCCCCGTTGTCCTTAACGCCGCAATAGACCATCCATGCGATGGGGATCAGATGCAAGGCGACCAGGATCCAGGTGAAGACGGTCAGGAACCGGCCGGACCATCTGCGGCTGGTAAAGCGGCTGGTATTGCTCATCCCGGAACGCTCATCTGCTCATTTGCCCGTAAGCTGATCGCGGAAGATCCGGTACCAGATGAAGACGAGGGTCATCATGGCCAGCATCAGCAGGGAGGACATCGCCGCGCCGGTCCCGAAGTCCCACATCTGGAAGGAATTGCGGAACAGATCGGTCATGAGCAGATCGCCGTACTTGCCGGGGTATCCCGCGCCGTTGCCGAACATCATGATCACGATATTGAAGGAGTACACGTTGAAGATCATGCCGTGCAGGATGAGGATGGCCCAGACGGGCTTGAGCAAAGGCCAGGTGATCTTCCAGAAGGAATGCCACTTGTTCGCGCCGTCGATTTCGGCCGCTTCGTATACGTCTTTGGGGATGCTTTGCAGTCCCGCGAGCAGCATGAGCATGGAAAAGGGCCATTGCCGCCAGATCGTAGGAATGACGATCGCCCACAGGGTGTTGGGGCCGATCAGCCAGGTCGGCTTGGTCGAGAAGATATGCAGCCAATCCGTGAGGATGATGTTGACCAGCCCTACGTCCCGTTGCCACAGGAAGCCCCACAGCAATCCGACCACATAAGTTGGTACGATCCAGGGGAATAGCATCAAGGTACGGGCCGCGGAGCGGAAGCGGAATTCGCGATTCACCAACAGGGCCATGGCCATGCCGGTCCCCAAGGTCCCGATGGTGACCAGGATGGCGTATAGAACGGTATTGCGAACCGCGTCCCACAGGCCGGAACGGATGGGGCTGGCGGGGTTGAACAGGATCTGCCGGAAATTCTCCAGGCCCGCCCAGGGGGCGGAGAGGTAGGCCAGCAGCATTTCCTTGCGGCTGCGCAGGAAGCCCAGGTATAAGCCCTGCAGGATGGGCAACGCCTGCAGAAGCAGCATGCCCAACGCGGTAGGGAGGAGGAAAAGGTACGGGACCTTGTTCCGCCTGAAGGCCTGGGCCAATTTCTTCACTGGGCCGCCGCCGCCATGGATTTCTCGAGCACTGCCCGCTGTTCGGGATGAGTCTTGAACTGGGTTTCGATCTGGTTGTCGATATCCTTCACGGCGGCGTCGACTTCGGCCCGCACGGCGGCCTCGGAGTAGGGGCCGTTCACTTCGGCGGCGATGTCGAAGAGGTTGCCCATGCGCTTCATCAGGATGGAGGTCTCGATTTCGCCCCAGTAGGGCACGGCCGCATAGCACCGGCCGTATTGCACCATGTCCTTGAACACGGCGCGCTTGGCGTCGGCGGTGAAGTAGGGGCTGTTGAAGGCGGCCTTCAAGGCGGGTAGGAAGCCGGACATTTCGGAATAGTTCACTTGGGCGGCGCTATCGGCGGTCATGTAGCGGATCAGCATCTTGGCCAGATCGGGGCGCTTGCTGGACTTGAACACGGCGAGGTAGGAACCGCCCATGAACAGGGAACGCTTGGCCGGGCCGGCGGGGGGAAGCAGTACCCCGTAATTGCCGGCCACGTGGCTGCCGGCCGAGCCGCCCTGCTCCGGGGGCCTTTCCAGGAAGGTGTTCTTGATGGTGGATTCGAACATGCTGGCGATGCGGCCGGCGTCGAAGTCCGCCGAGACCTGGGCGGTGTTCTTCTCCATGTTGCCCTTGGGATTCAGGCCCTTATGCACCATGTCCAGATAGAAGAGAATACCCTTCATCGATTCCGGGCTGTTCAAGGTGCACTTGTCGCCCATCGGGTTGAGGAAATCGCCGCCGGCGCTCCAGATCCAAGGGGCGAAATTATGCACCACGTTCCAGTCGTTCTTGCCCGGGAAACCGATGGGTTCGATGGGTTGCCCATCGTTCTTGAGCCCTAAGGCTTTGATCTTTTCCAAGCCGGCCAGGTAGCCGTCCCAGGTATCCACGGTCTTGGGATCCACCTTGGCCTTCGCGAAGACATCGGTACGGTAGAACATGGGACGCACGTCGAGGAACCAGGGTAGGGAGGTGACGTGGGCCGATGCCCGGGGTTTCACCTGGGCCCAGGTGCTGGGCAGGAATGTGTCCTTAACGTGGAGCTCGGCATCCATGTCGTCGAGAGGGAGCAGCGCGCCTAAATCGGTTATGAAAGGGGTCCAGGTGGCGCCCAATTGCACCACGTCGGGGCCGTCGCCCGAAATGGCGGCCGTGGTCAGCTTGGTCCAGGCGCTGCCCCAATCCAACACCGAAATCTTCACGTTCACGTCCGGATGGGCCGCCTTGAAAGGCTCCAGCAACGTAATGATATCCGCTTCAGGTTTGGGCGAGTTGGGCATCACCCAAACCAGCAGATCGCCGCCGCCCTTGGGCGCCTTCTCTACCTTCTCCGCCTGCTTCGCTTCCTTATTGCAGCCTGCGAGCAGTGCCGCCAGCGCCGCCGCCGCCATGGTGGTCCGGTATGTCATCAGGGTTCCCTCTCTGCGATATCGATTCGGAATAAGTCCGTCAGGGGTCGAAGAAATGCAAATGCGCCGATTCGGGGATCAGGGTCACCCTATCCCCGCGGCCGATGCGCGTTTCCGGATCGATCCGCGCCACCGCGCGATGCTCGCCGGACCGGCAGTACACCAAGGTTTCCGCCCCCAGGGGCTCGACCACTTCCACTTCGGCCGGCAGCCCTTTGTCCGAGCCGCCGGCCACCAGGCGCAAATGCTCGGGCCGCACGCCCAGAACCGACCTGACCGGAGGCTTCACCTTGAAATCGCCAAGGGTCACGCCGGTCGCGCCGGCGCCGGGAACGGTCAATGAATCTCCATCCCACGCGCAAGGCAGGAAATTCATGGGCGGCATGCCGATGAAGCCGGCCACGAACTTGTTCACCGGCGATCGATACAGATCCATGGGCGGGCCGTATTGCTGGATCACCCCATCCTTCATGCAGACGATGCGATGGCCCATGGTCATGGCCTCGGTCTGATCGTGGGTCACGTAGATCATGGTGGTCTGCAGTCGCGCCGAGAGGCGCGAAATCTCCACCCGCATCTGCACCCGCATCTTGGCATCGAGGTTGGAAAGCGGTTCGTCGAAGAGGAACACCTTCGGCTTACGGACGATGGCGCGGCCCAGGGCCACGCGTTGGCGTTGCCCGCCTGATAGGGCCTTGGGCTTACGGGAAAGGTACGGCGTTATGCCCAGCATCTCGGCCGCCTCGGCCACGCGGGCCTTGATTTCCGCTGACGGGAGCCTGCGCAGCTTCAGGCCGAAAGCCAGGTTCTGCTCCACGGTCATGTGGGGATAGAGCGCGTAGTTCTGGAACACCATGGCGATGTCCCGGTCCTTGGGGGCCACATCATTGCAGCGCTTCCCATCGATGAAGAGTTCGCCCGAGGAGATCTCTTCCAGGCCGGCGACCATGCGCAACAAGGTGGATTTGCCGCATCCCGACGGGCCGACCAGGACCAGGAATTCCTTGTCCCGGACGTCGAAGGACAAGTCCTTCACGGCGGTTACCCCGCCTTCATAGACCTTGCTGATGTTCTTAAGTACGACTTCGGCCACGCTGCATTTTGTGGAAATCGGCCGAATCCGGTTCGAAAAACAGGATCGGCCGGAAAGTTTTCCCGAAATGTAGCCTATATTTCGGTCCTTTCGAACTGGCGGTTCTTTCGAACCGGGCGGTCCATTCGGACCTGGGAAAGGTACGCGCATATGTTGGGCAGGTCGGATAAGGGTTTTCCGGACGGCTTCATCTGGGGAGCGGCGACGGCTTCCTTCCAGGTGGAGGGTGCGTCCCGGGAAGATGGCCGGGGCGAGAGCATTTGGGATCGCTTCTGCGGCACGCCCGGCAAGGTGGCCGGTGGGCATAACGGCGATACGGCTTGCGATCATTATCACCGTTGGAAAGACGATATCCGCCTGATGAAGGACATGGGGATCCAGGCCTACCGGTTTTCCACCGCCTGGCCGCGGGTCATCCCCACGGGGGACGGGCCGATCAACAAGGCGGGACTCGACTTCTATGATCGCCTGGTGGACGGGCTGTTGGAAGCGGAGATCACCCCCTTCGCGACGTTGTTCCATTGGGATCTACCTCAGGCCTTGCAAGACAAAGGCGGCTGGCCTAAACGCGAGGCCGTCTTGCCCGGCTTCACTCTCTATGCCGAAGCCGTCGTCCGGCGCCTGGGCGATCGCGTGAAGAATTGGATGACCCACAACGAGATGCCTTGCTTCATCGGGAAATCCTATGACGAGGGAAAGCACGCGCCTGGATTGCATGTCTCGCGCAAGGAGCTGAATAACGCCTACCATAACGCCTTCTTGACCCATGGAATCGGGGTGCGGGCCGTGCGGCAATTCGCCCAAAAGGGCGCGGAAGTGGGCCTGGTCAACAACCCTGTCGTGAGGATACCGTTCATCGAGACCCCCGAGTACATCGAGGCGGTCCGGAAGGCCTTCGTGCGCGCGAACGCGCAGATCAACGAACCCATCTTCAAAGGCGCCTATGCCGACTGGTGGCTGGAAGAGCAAGGCGCCGATCGGCCGGATGTTCTTCCGGGCGATCTCGAGCTAATCTCCTCGCCGACCGATTTCCTCGGCCACAACGTTTATTTCGGCGCGTTCACCGAACCCTCCGACGATCCCAAGGGCTTCAACGTCCTGCCTTTCCCCTCCGGCTTTCCGAAGCTGGATCTGGATTGGCTCAAGCCGGTCCCGCAGTCCATCTATTGGTGCACGCGTTTCCATAACGAATGCTATGGGATAAAGAAATCCTACGTGACCGAGAACGGCTGCGCCTGCCAAGACATGGTGACGCCGGAAGGCCGCGTGATCGATCTCGATCGCGTCCAGTGGATCCGCTACCACGTCCTGGAGTCCCAGCGGGCCGCGCGCGAGGGCCTGGGGCTGGCCGGCTTTTTCCAATGGAGCCTGTTGGACAACTTCGAATGGTCGGAGGGTTATTTCAAGCGCTTCGGGATCGTGTACGTGGACTACGAGACCCAGAAGCGGATCCCGAAGGAGAGCGCGCGGTACTACAGCGAAATTATCCGATCGAATTCGCTCTCAGGTAGCGGCGGCGTTCCGCGATTGATGACCTTAAGCGGATCCAACCTTCGCTAGCGGATTTAGGGAAAGGCCCGGGAGCCAATGCGAATCGGGTCGTAGTCCGATTCATGGAAAAGGTTCACTACCGCTTAACGGAAAATCGCGGCTGCCATTTTGGGCCTCCGCTCTCTATTCATTTTTTAAATCCCCCGATTACTATATTTGGCCGTTTGTCAACGGCGAAAATCAAGCTTTGTTTCCCTGGGCAAGTAAGACTTCCCGAAGAGAGAGGAATCGATGATGGGCATGAAAAGACTCGGCATCCCCCTGGCGATCGTGGGGCTACTCCTTATCGCGGGTTGCAACAAAGAAAGCAAGCCGGCCGGCCAGGAAGAAACCAAGGCGGGCGGTTTCCCCCGCAGCAAGACCCTTTACATGGGCGGCTCCCAATGGGGCGATCCCAACTCCTTCAACCCCTTGACGGATTGGCCCGCCTGGCCCGTGAACGATAAGTTCAACATCATGTTCGAAACCTTGCTCGCCTACAATACCTTGAGCGGAAAATTCGAGCCTTTGTTGGGCACGCTCGAATCGCAATCGGCCGACAGCGTGGTCGTGACGTTGAATCCCGCCGCCAAATGGAGCGATGGACAGCCCGTCACCTCCGCCGACGTGAAGTTCGTCTATGAATTGGGCAAACGCTACAAGGGCGCAGCCACGGCTTATGCCATCGATTTCGTTTCCGATATCAAGGTGAGCGCGAACCCCGACAAGTCCGAACGCCTGACCTTCATGGTCAACAAAAAGGGCCGTAACAATCCCCTGGTCGTTCTCGATTTCCTGCAAGCCATCCGCATCCTGCCCGCCCACGTATTCGAACCCAAGCTGGCCCAACTCAAGGATCTCGCCGAGGTCCAGAAACTGAAATGCGATTCCAATCCCGTCGTGTCGGGGCCGTATAACCTGGAAGCCTATTCCAACGAGAAGATCATCCTCAAGCGCCGCGAGGATTATTGGGGAAATGCCGCTTTGCATGGCGGAAAGGCTCCGGCCCCCCAGTTCATCATCCATCCCATCTATAAGAGCAATGACGCCTTCGCCATCGCCCTGGCCCAGAACGAACTGGACGCCACCCAGACCTATATCCCGCGCATCTGGATGAAGAAGAACGCCGGCGTGCTGACCTGGTACGATAAGGAACCCTACTTCGTGCCCGGCGCTATTCCCACCCTGCTCATCAACTCCACGCGCTATCCGCTTTCGGACAAGGCCTTCCGGCGCGCCATGGCCTTCGCCATCGACTACAAGAGCATCAAGGATCTGGCCGTCTCCGGTTACAGCCCGAACCTGAAGCCCGGCGCCATCATGCCCTTCGGCATCGAAGGCGGCTACTACAATGACGAAGACGCCCAGAAATACGGCGCGGCCTTCAACGCGGAAACCGCCAAGAAGATTTTGGCTGAAGCCGGCTACAAGTCCGTTTTTAAACCCGACGGCAGCTTGGATAAGATGCTCGACGCCAAGGGCAAGCAAGTGCCCACCTTGTTCGTGAAGAGCCCGGCCGGGTGGTCGGATTGGGAAGCCATCGTAACCTTGGCGGTCAAAGGCATGCGCGCGGCCGGTATCGACGTGCGCGAAGGCTTCGTGGACGCGGGGCTATACTGGCAGAGCCAGCCGGTGGGCGATTTCGATCTGGAAATGATCAAGCCCGCCGCCAGCGTTACGCCGTCGCAGCCCTGGTCCCGTCTGGCAGCCTTGATGTCGTCGCGCACCTGGGCGCCTCCCGGCGAAAAGATGAACGAGAACCAGGGGCGTTTCAACAACCCCAAGGGCAAGGGCTACATCAAGGCCGTCGACAGCCTGCTGTCGGTAATCCCCACCTTGACCGACAAGGCCGCGCTCACCCAGGCCTACCGGAACCTGAACGTCATTTTCATGCAAGAGCAGCCGGCCCTGCCGCTGTGCTATCTCCCGGAGCAGTTCTACCAGGTCAACAACAAGACCTGGACCAATTGGGCCACGGACGCCAATCCCTATGCTCCGCCGAATCTGCCTTGGGCGGGCGCCGCGACCAAGATGCTGTGGGAATTGAAGCCGGCCAAGTAAGGATTCCGTCATGTTGAAACAGTATCCCACCCTCCGTTACATCCTCCACCGGGGGGGCTGGTATTTCCTGACCTTCCTGGTGGCCGTAACGATCAACTTCTTCCTCCCGCGCCTCGGGACCAGCAATCCCGTGGACATCATCATGGGGAAAGCCGGTTCCGGCTTGGATACTGAAGCCGCGCGCGAAAAGGAAGAATCCTATCTCAAGGAATTCGGCCTGGTACAAGTGGATGCGACCGGTACCATCCTGCGCGGGGCGGACGGCAAACCGCTCAAGTCGTCGAACGTTTCCCAGTTCTTCAATTACGTGAAGATGTGCTTCCAAGGGGATTTCGGAACCTCGTTCCAGAAATACCCGAAGAAGGTGACGACCATTATCGCCGAGGCGGTGCCGTGGACCTTGGCATTGCAGCTCCCCACCATTCTGTTCGGCTGGTTGGTGGGCAATATCCTGGGCGCGCTGGCGGCCTACCGGCGCGGGGTATTCGACCGGGTCTTCTTTCCCCTAGCCCTGCTCTTAAGCGCCGTGCCCTTCTTCGCCTTCGGCATGTTGCTGGTGTACGTATGCGCCATCCGGAACGGCTGGCTGCCCGCCATGGGCGGTTACGCCGGTGATATGGTGCCGGGCTTCAACCTGGACTTCATCAAATCGGCGGGGTCCCATTACATCCTTCCCTTCTTTTCCATCTTCCTGATCCTGGCCGGCGGCCAAGCTATCGGCATGCGGTCGATGGGCATTTACGAGCTCGGCACCGACTACATCAAGTACGCCAAATGGCTCGGCATCAAGGAAAACAAGATTCTGCTTTACCTGTTCCGTAACGCCATGCTGCCCCAGCTCACGGGGCTGGCCCTTTCCCTGGGCGGCATGATCGGCGGCGCGCTCATTACGGAAATGATCTTTTCCTATCCGGGCTTGGGCATGGCCATCCTTAGCGCCATCCAGGGGCAGGACTATCCCATGATTCAGGGTTGTACCTTGCTTGTCACCATCAGCGTGCTGATCGCCAACTTCACCGTGGACATCCTCATCGGCTTCCTGGACCCGCGCGTCAAAGCCGGACAGATGGGGGGCAATTGAATGCTTAAGCTGCTCAAGAACCTGCTGAAGTCGCCATCCTTCATCATAGGCATGGGACTCTTTCTCCTCACCATCGGCGGCGCGCTACTGCTGCCGTTCTTCTACCACGTGAACTTGGGTTTGCAATCGAGCTCCTATGCCAGCCCCAGCGGCAAATTCCTTTTGGGATGCGACCATTTGGGACGGGACATGGTCTCTATGCTGATCGAAGGCCTGCGATCCTCGCTCTACGTGGGCTTGCTGACGGGCGTCATCGCCACCACCTTGGGGACCGCGCTGGGCATTTACGGAGGCTTCAAGGGCGGCTGGATGGACGACGTGGTCAATCTCGTCACCAACCTCTTCCTGGTGATTCCCTCCTTCGTGGTCCTGATCCTGATCAGCTCCAGCCTGTCCAAAGGCCGCTCCCTCACCTTGATCGGCCTTATCATCGGCCTGACCACCTGGACCTGGAGCGCCCGCGCCGTGCGCGCGCAGGCGGCCTCCTTGAAGTCGCGCGACCATATCGCCCTGGCCCGCATCAACGGGTCCGGAACCCTCCGCATCCTCGCCGTGCATATCCTTCCCTACCTGGCCTCCTACGTCTTCATGGTTTTCATCCTGCAAGTGGCATCGGGAATCCTGTCGGAAGCCGCCATCAGCATGATCGGCCTGGGCCCGTTGGATACGGTCTCGCTGGGCACCATCCTCAACGATGCCAAGAACCAAGGCGGTTTCGGGGACGGCATGTGGTGGGCGTTCATGCCCGCGACCGTCATCATCACCGTCCTGGTGTTCGCGTTGTACATTATCAACACGTCGATGGAAGGGGTGTTCAACCCCCGGCTGCGGAAGTAGGAGTTATCATGCCGACCTTCGAAGTTGATCATTTAAGCCTGCATTACCTGACCCGTTTCGGGGACAAGATCCAGGCCGTGTCGGACGTTTCCTTCACCATGGAACAGGGCGAAATCTTAGGGATAGCCGGCGAATCCGGCTGCGGCAAATCCACCCTCGTGAACGGCCTGATGGGCCTGTTCATCCCGCCGCTCTATCCCACGTCCGGCGACGTACGCGTAGGGGGCGAGTCGCTCATGAATCGCACGCCCGTGGAAATCCGAAAGAACGTGCTGAGCCAAAAGGTCTCCATGATCCCCCAGGGGGCCTTCAACGCCCTTAATCCCACCCGCAAGATCAAGGACATCGCCGCGGACGTGATCGCCAGCCATAGCGGCGGCCATACCAGCAAAAAGGATATCGAAGCCCGCCTGCGCCAACGCTTCGATTTGTTCGGCATGGATACGGAACGCGTCTTGAACGCTTTCCCCATCCAACTCACGGCCGGCGAACGCCAGCGTTCGGTGATCGGCATTTCCACCTTGCTCAATCCCCAGATGGTCATCGCCGACGAGCCCACCTCGGCGCTCGACGTGACCACCCAGAAGGTCGTGATCCGCATGATCTTCGACTTGTTGGACAAGGGCATTTTCAACACCATGATTTTCATCACCCATGAGCTGCCCCTGCTCCGCCACGTGGCGAACAATATCGCCATCATGTATGCGGGCGAGTTCGTGGAAAAGGGGACCAACGAGCAAATCGTGTTTGATCCCCGCCATCCTTATACCAAGGCGCTCATGGGGTCCATGCTCAGCGCCGAACCCGGCCAGAAAAGCCGCAAGCCCGTCTCCATCGAAGGCGCGCCACCCAGCCTGGCCAAGGTCCCCCCCGGCTGCCGTTTCGCCGCGCGCTGCCCCGTGGCGCGGCCCGACTGCAAAACCGAAAAGCAGGAACTGCGCATGGTGGCCGGCCGCCTCGTAAGGTGCAAGTATGCCGAATAATCCGACCGCCCCCGTTTTTTACGCCAGGAATGTGACCAAGACTTTTGGTCATGGGAAGACCCTGGTCAAGGCCGTCGACGACGTTTCCTTTTCCATCGCGGACGGGGAAATCGTCTCCATCGTGGGCGGCTCGGGCTGCGGCAAAAGCGTGTTGGCCAAGGTAATGCTCGGCCTATACAAGCAGAACCAAGGCGAATTCACCTACCGCGGCAAGGCCATCACGGATACCCGCAGCCATTGGAACGAAGTCCAATCGGTGTTCCAGGATCCCTTCAGCTGCTTCAACCAGTTCTTCAGCATCCGCTCCCAGCTCAAGGACTCGCTGAACATCCTGAAGATCAAGCCCTCCAAAGCCGAAGCGGATGCGCGCGTGGACGCGGGGCTATTGGCGGTGAACATCACTCCCAAGGATATCGAAGGCAAATACCCGTTCGAACTTTCCGGGGGCCAGATGCAGCGTATGCTGCTGGCGCGCATCTTCGCCCTGCGGCCCAAGGTCCTGATCGCGGATGAGCCCACTTCCATGGTGGACGCCTGCGTGCGCGCGAACATCCTGGACTACCTGATGAAGCTGAAGGTGGAGCTGGGCATGACCATCATCTTCGTGACGCACGATATCGGCCTGGCCTATTACGTGAGCGATCGGCTTTTCATCATGCACGAAGGGAAGATCGTGGAATCGGGAACGCCGGATGAGGTGACCCAGCATCCGAAGAGCCCGCATACCGTGCACCTGCTCGAGGATATTCCCGAGATCCATAAGGAATGGCTTAAGCGTTAATCGGGGCGAGATGACGAAAAAGGGGAGGGGAAAGCCTTCCCCTCGCTCCGGCCTCCTCTGGCGCTCGCGCCTTGCGCGCGCCCCCTGCGGTGGCCTCCGCGACCCCATCTGCGGGGGCTCCACCCCCGCAACGCCCCCATCCTTCCAACTTCTCCAGGATCCGGAAACATCCGGGATAGCGGCCACAAGCTATCGTAACGGAGATCATAAGCAACATCGGCGGCAGCGCTCCGAGAGTGGCGACAGCCGCATCCGGTTCCGTGGTCCGCCCGCTCGCACGGCCTCAGCGACGGAATCCATTTATAGAGGCGCCCTTGACGGCTTCCCGGTCCCGCACCTAGGTTTTGCTCGCGCCCACACCTTACAGCGACCGTCTTCGCCTGCCTGGTCGGGGCCGCGGCCTTCGCGCGCGTCGGCATGGAACCGGATCCCCCTCGCGTCACGACCGCACCCGCGCCCGGAGGGACCGGGCCTGAAGCGGTAGCCCATTGGATTTGGGGCGGCCGCGCGCTTAGCCCCGAGGCCGCCAAAGGCCGCGTCTATCTCTTCCAGGGCTTGATCAAAATGCAGGACGGTAAAAACCCGGACAGCGGGAAGCGGAACAACGATAACCAGGAGGACCGCTTCCTGTTCGTGAAGCAAGGCCTGTTTCCTTTCCCCGCCGGCGCCAGGGATTTGTTCTTGGTATTCCGCGCCCAGGCTCTCGACACCGCCGGCGATCTCGCCGCCCTGCTGGCCGGTTCCCGATCCGCCTGGCGCGGCCATGGCAATTCGGTCTCCGGCTTTCAACTCGACTACGATTGCCCCACGGGGAAACTCCGGGGTTACGCCCGGTTCCTCGCCGGTCTCAAGCGCGGCCTCGGTCCCGGGACCGCCCTGAGCGTCACGGGACTCACCGACTGGGCCCGCAACGGGTCGCCGGAGGATCTGCGCCTGCTCGCCGCCTCGGTCGACGAGGTGGTGTTCCAACTCTATGAGGGCCGCGAGCGGGTCTCCGAGTTACGGCCCGCCCTGACGCGCTTGGAGAGCCTGGGGCTTCCCTACAAAGCAGGGCTTCTCAGCACGGATACGTCCGGCATCGCCATCCTGTCCCGCTCCGCCGACTTCCCTCATTGCCGCGGTATGGTCCTCTTCCCCGTGCCCGGCGCCTAGGAAACCTTTATGCGAACCCGCTTTGCATTGCCGGCTGCAATAAAGCTTGCGCTGTCGATTGCGTTGCTCCTGTGCCCCTCTCCCTCGCGCGCCTGCAGCGAGGGCTTCGGGTCCGAACCGATTTCGCGGCACCTCGTCGATTTCGGCGGCGGGAACCGGCAATATGATCGGATCCTGAAGCATTTCCATCCGAACACCGCCCAGCCCTGGAACGCCTTTGGGCCCAAGGAAGGGCCTTATTCCAAATGGTCGAAGCCGCAGCTGGATTCGCTGCTCAAGCTCCGGGGTCTCGACACCTTGCCGTCGGGTACTTTCAGTTCCAGGCGCTTCGGCGATATGTATGTCGCCGGATGCAGTAACACCAACGAGACCCTGGCTGAGTTCGCCGTGAACGTGGATGCCGATCCGTTGGCGCGCCGCGGCCTCAGGGATCTGATACTGATGCGGATCCGGATGCTCAATACGTGGCGATGCGAAGACGGCGATTCCGTTAGGGTGGGGCTGGCGGCGTTCCAGGAATTTTCCGCACGCAAGGATATGGGGGGATACCCCGGCTACCTGTACGCGGCCGCCCTCTTCTACGCGAAAGCCCATCAGGATGCGGCGCACTTCGCCGAGGGGCTCTACCATAGCCCGTCGCCCTGGGTGGCCGAAGCGGCGCGCATCCTCGCGGCTCGCGCCTATATGGCCGCGGCGCAAACCCGCTGGGACGGTTGGTCCAATCCGGCCGGTGCGGTGGATACGACCTTGCTTTCGCGCTCTGCCGCCGAATACGCCGCCTACCTGGAAGCCTACCCTCAGGGCCGCTACCGTCGATCCGCCCAAGGCATGAACCGCCGCTTCCTCTACCTGAAAGGGGACCGGAAAGCCCTGACCGCGGCTCTGCTCAAGGAAATCGAAGACGCCCGCCTGGCCTGGGCCGGCGATTCGTCTACGAGCGCCCGTCTCACCCTGGCTTTGCTTGATTTCCAAAAGCGGTACCGCGATACGACCACGTGCCCCTACGCCTGCCCGTTACCGATGGCCAAATGCGTGACCCCTGATCTCACCGATTCCATGGCCGCGGTGCGGCTGGCAGGATTGGAATCGGCCAAGGACGCGTACCGGCAGTATCCCGGCCTCTTCGACTATTACCGCACCGCGCTCCAGTCCCGTCTCAACGATCGCAAGGCCTTTCTCAAGGAGTATGGCGGCATCCAACCCGGCAGCGGACTCTTCCAACGCGCGCGGACCGCCCTGGTCGCGGACGCCTTCGAGAAAGACGGCCAATGGGCCAAGGCGCGCGCCCTCTGGGAAGGCTTGAGCCGGGCCAATCCCGATAGCGGAGCCTATTTCCAAAGCCGCCTGGCTATGAACTACCGCTGGCGCCAGGACATGCCGGGATTGCTGGACTCCGCCTCCGCCGTGCGCGACACCATGGTGCTCGGAGCCGCCATCCACGCCTACGCGTCCGATAGCTGCCTCCAGGCCTGGCTCGCCCTTCCGCACCTCAAAGGTTTCGCGCGCCGGGCCCTCGTCCGCCGCCTGCTTAGCCGCTGCCTCAAGGAAAAACGCTACGGCGATTTCAACGCCCTGTTCGCCTCGTTCGCCCAGGCCGATAGGGAATATTTCCAGTCCGTGGAACCAGCCGTGCAGCTATTGGCCAAGGACTCCTTGAGCCCTAAGGGCCTTAACGATCTGGGGTGGTTCATCATCGACAAGGCCGGCAGGGAACCGATTCGCTGGAATACCGGTCGTCCCGGCCCTTACTTGATGGGCGATACCGATACCTATGTCGAATACGAAATCCCGGACCCGCCCGACCGTAAACCGCCTTGCTGCGGCGAAGCCCCCGGGCCCACTCCGGACAGCATGGGCCGGGCCCATGATCTCTTCTTGCTGGCGACGCGGCAATTCGGCCCCAAAGACAAAAGCGAGGAGGAGCCCCGCGCGATCTATTACCTCCTGCAATGCTATACGCGCGACGTCCGGTTCCGATCCAGCCGCGGGCAAGCCACGCTGGAACAACGCTGGGTTTGGTATCGGAAGCTGAACCGTAAATACCCGAAGTCCCCTTGGACAGCCAAGATGGGGGCTTTACAGTGATGGGCTGTGTCCAAAAATGGACATGGCGTTTCCCGCAGAAGACGCTTCTCCTCGTGGCTGCGACATGGCTCGCAGCCGTCCTTCCAGCCTCGGCCGAACCCAATGGATTCCCGGACGCGGCCCCGAAAACCTTAGGCTTCGAATTCGCCCGCCTACAGGATCCCGATAATAACGCCCGGGTCTGGTGGTCTTTCAATCAGGCTTTCGGGCTGGCATCGCGGACCCTAGGAGAGTCGGGAGCCGACGGTAACTGGGGCGGGCGCCTGGGGGAATTCCTGGGCTTGGCCTACCTCAATCTTGCCATCGGGCATTACTCCCATGAGTTGGGGCACAACGTGCATCTGCGCGGTTGGACGATGGACGCTTCGCAGTGGGGCGCGCCTTGGCCCTGGCCGGCGTTCAATCACGGGAATCGATGCGAGACGGGCTACTGCGATGATCCCACAGATTGGATCCAGGAATCCGAAACGGGCCTCAACCAGGAAGAGTTCGACGCCTACTACGCCTATTCGCATTCCTTGTCCGGGATGAGCTTCGACGAAAGCATGGCCTTCTCTTTCCGGAAATTCTCCATCATTACCTACGACGTTTACACGGGTCGCGTCTTCGGCCGCCGGGATCCGAACGGCGATACCTACGACTACGAGAACATGCTGAGGAGCTATGAGCATGTCCGCATGTCCAGTGGAGCGTTTATCCTGCAGGCCGCCGTTTCCGATCTTCTGACCGCGCGCTTGTGGGAGGCATGGATCGGGAATTGGAACTACCTGCATGATGGGATAAGGGAAACGCCCAATCTCGCCTGGCATGTCGGGGACTGGACGGTGCTGCCTCCCTTGGTGACCGAGTACCTGACGCCGCGGGGAGGCTTCTACGATATCGCAGTCTTCTCGCGCCCGCCAGGCGCCGGGGTGTGTGAGACGCGCCTGGGTTGGGACGCGGATTTTCTGGGAACGGGCAAGGTGAATCGCGCGCGCGTAGGCGGGGCATACTCCAGGGAATTTCCTCTCGGCAAATCCGTGCAGGCCGCGGTTATGCCCTCCGCCTACACCACCTTACGCCGCGGCGGCCTGGTCCCGATCGGCTGGGTCGCCGGCCTCGAGGCGCGATCACGATTCTTCGATCGGTACGGGCTAATCTGCCGGTTGGAAGACGGACATGGGGACATCGTGGAGCATGTGGCGAAGTGGAAGGCGGGCGGGTTCCGGACTTCCTTAGGCGCGGAACTTAGGCTCTAAGCCGAATCGTATCGCGCGCTAAGGCCTTCAGAACAAGGCCACCTGCCCCGACACCTGGTACCAGGTATTCCCCAAATCATGCCGGCGGAACGCGTAATGCACCGAGAACCAGCGCCACGCCAAGGACATTCCCGCGCTAAGGAAATCGTCATCGCGGCCGGCCCGCACGAATACGAGTTCGCGATAATCCCACTCCGCCCCGAAGGCCGGAATGGATCCCCCCTCCGATTTCTGGGTAAAGCCCGCGGTCAGGGTGCTGGCGATGGAGGGAAAGCCTTCTTCCCAATCCGCCGACATGCGCCAACGGTAAGCCATATGCTCGTAGCCGAGCTGGCCCGCGATATCGCTTTGCTGCCGCGTAGGCAAAAGCTCGAGTCCCGAGAACTGGATCTTCACGTCCCGATCCGATTGCTTGGCGACGGGGTCCCAGCCCCATAGGAATTTCACGCTGGCCCCGGCATCTAGGTTCAGGTTGGAAATGAAGAAGTCCCCATCCTGCGGCCCCGCCAACTCTTCCAGGTAATACTTGGCCGTGACGCCGATCCCGAGTTCCATGGGGATCTGCCGGCTGGCGATATCGATGCGGGGGAAGTCCGCGTGGAAGACCCGCATCAGGTTGAGCGCGCCCACGTAGAGGTTGTCCGTGAAAAGGGCGCAGCCGTCGCAGGGTAGGGGACGGAAACCCGGATCGTTGAGGCGGTCCTCGTGGGACCCTTCCAGCAACGGGCGGCTTTCGATATCGGGAGTGGTCTCCAGCTTGGCGAACAGGTTCAAGGAGGTGGTCGAATCAAGAGTATAGCTGGCGGCCCCGTTCCAGCTTTGCGCCAGGTCCCCGAAGAGAGGCAAGGTCGCCGCTTCCAGGCGGAAGGTTTTGGCGTCACCGAAGTCCGCGGGGAAATCCAGGAATTGCGTGGCCGTGTGCAGCCGCGAAGGGATGGCCCCGGAGGTGCCGTTGTCCGCTACGCTCGCGCCTTCCAGGAACGGCTCGCCGGCGAATTCTTCCGCGGCGGCCGGGATTAGGCACAGGAGGAATAAAGCGAGGAAGATCGGCAAGGCGCGGACTCTCCTGGCGGCAGGCCGGGAAAGGCGCCGCCCGCGTCCCCGCGAGGCGGGAACGCATCCGCTTCGATTTTAATCCACCAGGATGCCGGAAGGCAAAATGTATTTTTCGGGGTTCTGCGGGGCTCCATCGCGATGGACTTCGTAATGCAGATGGATGCCGGTGGCGCGCCCGCTATCCCCCATATAACCCACCAGCCCATAGCGTTTCACCAATTGGCCCTTTTCCACCATGATCTTGGTCATATGGGCGTACTTCGTGACGTACCCATTCCCGTGATCGATGACGACCAGATTGCCGAAGTTGCTGTTGCCGTTGCTGGTGGTGACGATACCGTCGGCGGTGGCGTAGATGGGCGTCCAGCGGCTATTGGCGATGTCCAAACCCTCGTGGAACTTCTCTTCGCCCAGGATGGGGTGCATGCGCAGGCCGAAGCCGCTGGTGATTTGGCCCTTGGTCGGCAGCACGAAAGGCGTATGCTCCCAGAGGTTATGCCGGTAGCGTACGAACTCCTCGATCTGGTGGAAGCTGGTGCTGGCGAAGTCGATCTTGCCTTGCAATTGGCGGTTCTTCAGGGTCGAAGTCTGGATTTCCTCGGTGACCGCGGGCTCAAAAGAACCCTCCGGTTCATAGCGCTGGCCGCCCACCCCGAAAGCCCGGATGGCGGGATCGTACCCGTTCATCCCGTACAAGGCGCGGATACGCTCCTCGACGCGGCCCACGGAATCGAGGCTGGCTTCCACATCGGATTGCTCGGCCAGCACTCCATGCAGCTCGCCCTTCAGGCTGGCGTTCTGCTTGTCCCGGAATTGCAGGGAGAGCTGATGATAGCCCCAGGTGGCGCATTCGCCCGTGAGGCAGAGGATTCCCAAAGCGAGTATACCCAGGCCTCCCAGGACCCGGTTTTTCACCTTCGAAGATAGCGCGAAGAAATGGGCGCCCCGGCGCGCGTCCCATTGCAGGGAGACCAGGTATTCCTTGTTCGCCACGATGCGGAACAAGCGGGCGAAGAGGGTTTCCCCGAATCCCGGTTTCTTATAGCGTCGAATGTCGAAGTTTGCAGTCATTTATCCTAAAGCCCCAAAAAGTGTAGTGACAGGCAGGCGAATGGTCAAGCGTAAAAGGTCGGCGTAAGTTGCCGTATGCCCGGAGTTTGCCCCCGCATCCGGATATTTGGTACCATGGGCGGGCCATGGGCAACGTCCTCAAGCTGTTATGGTGGCTACTCATGCTCTCGGCCCTGCAGGCCTCGGCTTGCGTACTGGACGGCTTTCGCTATATCGGCTGGGGTTTATTCGGATACTTGGTTTTGAAGGGCTTGTACTTGGCCTTCGCGGGGGTGCTGCTTTTCCGGTATCGGTCCTTCCAAAGGCAGAGGGCCTTCGAAGGCTTGGCCGAATCCTACCAGCGGATGGCGGGTAAGGATTTCGAAGGCACGGCCGTGAGGCGTCGCTCGCGCCTGAATCCGATCCTCACCTGGGCCCTGTTGGCCTTGGCCGTTATCGATGTGGCATTGGCCTGGGTTCCCGACCTCGCTGTTTTCAGGATTACCATTGGGCTCGATTTGGCGATTTGGTTACTGATGTCGCGCTGGGTCTCCCGCGCCTGTTGGCTTCGCTCCCGGGGCGCGCGCGAACGCCTCAAGGAGGCGGTGGACGATGCGCGCAGCCGCGCCCGTTCGGCCGGAACCGATCCCGAAACAACCCCCCGGCGCGTTTCGCCGGCGCCTTTCATCGCGCTGGCGGCGTTGTCGTTGGCCTTTACCATGGCCTTGGGAGGGATGCGTTGGGCCGACTCCGAAGCGGTTTTCCGGTTGGATGATTTGCAGCAGTGCATGGACCTCAGCATGCGCGATGCCTCGGCGCGGTTCTACCAGCAAGGCGAAACCAAGGTCTCATTGGCGGCGGAACCGTGCGTAAAGAAATCGGCGGGGCAGGTGGACTTTTCCCTGGAATGGTCCGAGGGGGAGTTGCGGTTACGGGTCGTCGAGAATCCCGATGGGGATTATTTCGGGGACGGGACGCCGGGGAATGAAGGGTTGGCCTTGGACGGGAACGGGAATTTCCGCGCCCTTAGCGACCGGAAGCGCCCGCGCCGACTTTCGCTTCCTTGATCTGGCTCAAGACACGATAAGGGATGCGAAGGCTTCCGGGGGCATTACGTCCGTCCGGACGCTTCACGTGGAAGTCGGCGCCGCCGGTGCAAATCAGATTGCGCTTCTGGGCGAAGCTCCGGTACTTCTGGGAATTGGCGTGGGAGAGGCCATGGCAGTAGGTCTCGATGCCCTTCAGGCCGCATTCCACCAGCATCTCCAGCAGGTCGTCGCGATTGGTCTTGCAGGGATGGGCCAGCACCGGCACTCCGCCGGCATCCAGGATCAGCTCGATGGCCTCGGCGGGATTGAGTTTCACCGCATCCATGTCCGACATCAGTTCCGCATCATTCCCGAGGTACAAATTGAAAGCGTCCTGGAAGGTGGCCACGTATTCCTCGTCCACCAACTGGGCCGCGATATGGGCTCGGCCGATGCTTCCGCCATGGGCCCTGGCCGCGACCTGCTCGTAGCTTAAGCTCAAGCCCCGCTTTTCGAGCCTCTCCAGGATGGCCTTGGCCCGATCCACGCGGCGGGCGCGCAATTCGACCAAGGTCCGATTGAGGCGCAAATGGGTCGGGTCGAACATGTATCCCAGGATATGGATGTCGCTTCCGCCGATGGAGGAGGAAATCTCGACGCCGGGGATGAATTCCAATCCCCGGGATTCGGCATATTCGCGGCCGTCCTCGAAGGAATCGATGTTGTCGTGGTCGGTCACCGCGATGGCGTTGAGGCCCTGCTCCAGGCAATAGTCGATGAGGTCCCGGACCGGCAGGGTCCCGTCGGAAAAGGTGGAGTGCATATGCAAATCCACGAATTCCTTGGGCTGTGGCGCTTCGCGACCCTGGCTGGCGAATTTCGTCGATTTCATGAGATGAAGGGGACCATGGTAATCCCTATTATAATACAAGCCGAGACCCAAGTGTGCGCGTCCCTTGGCTACATTTACCCTTTTTCGCGTAAATGGCCACCATTAACCGTTAGATCCATGATTCACCCTATCGGAGCCCAATGATCCACCCCATCGTCATGGCCGGGGGGCGCGGCGAGCGCTTCTGGCCTTACAGCAATGCCCAGCATCCCAAGCAACTCCTTCCCCTGGTGACCAAGAAGACCATGCTGGAGGATACCCTGGATAACATCCGGGCTTTCCAGAAGAGCGCCCGCACGCGGCTCATCATCGGGAAGAACCTGGAGAAGCCGGTCAAGAAACTGATGGGAAAGCGGCCCGGGGTCGAGATAGTCGCCGAGCCCGTGGGCCGCAATACCGCGCCGGCCGTGGCCTTGGCCTGCCGGCTTATCCAACGGGTCGATCCGGAAGGGGTGATGCTGGTCCTCACGGCCGACCACGCCATCCAGCCGCCCGCGAAGTTCGCGCAAGCCATGCGCGCCGCCGCCGCCATCGCCGCCGAGGGTAACGCCCTGGTTACCTTCGGGATCAAGCCGGATCGTCCCGAGGTGGGGTTCGGCTACATCGAGACCGATGGGGGAGATCGCCGGGTCGAGGGCCTGGCCGCCTTCGCCGTGAAACGCTTCGTGGAGAAGCCGGATCGGGCCACCGCCCAGGCCTACGTGGACTCGGGGCGATTCTTCTGGAACAGCGGGATGTTCGCCTGGCGGGTCGATTACCTCTGGGAGCAGTTCCGCCAGCATCAGCCGGAAATCGCCAAGGTCTTCGAGGCGGCGGGAGATCTGAATCCCAAATCGCCCGCCTTCGCGAAAAAACTGGCGAAGATTTACAAGACCGTGCCGGCCATCTCCATCGACAACGGCATTATGGAAAAAGCCGGGTCCATCCGCGTGGTGGTGCCGGAGTTCGGCTGGGATGATATCGGATCCTGGTCCGCCCTGGAGCGCTTGCACGCCCCCGATGAGGCCGGCAACCGCAAGGTGGGCCAATGCCTGGCGTTGGACGCGAAGGGCAATACCTTGTTCTCGGACGGCGGGCTGGTGGCCGCCTTCGGCGTCTCGGACCTGTTGATCGTGCAGACGGGCGGAGTGACCTTGGTGCTACCCAAGGATAAGGCGCCGCAGTTGAAGGAGTTGGTCAAGCTGGCGCAGATGGACGCCAAGCTGAAGAAATTCCTTTAGCGCCGATCCGCCGGACCCGCAACATCGCCCCAATGATGGCGGGGGCCCTAGATGCGGAGCGAGTGGCTCCCGGCGGCTTCCGCCTGGGGCTCCTCGTAGATGATCCGCATACGGCCGTTCAAAGCGCTCGTATCCCAGGCCCGATCCTCTCCGCCGAAATGGGCTTCCACGTCGGTATCGCCCAGGGAGGCGAGATGCAGCAGCGGCCCGTTCACGCCGATACTGGAACGCGTACTCGCGAAAAGGCCCAGCATGGTGCCGGTCGAATCGATCCGTTGGGCCGGGAAACCGGCCGTGAGATCGGGGGGCGGGGGAGGGGTTTGGAACAGGGAACCCGCGATACTGACGATCAACAAGGAACGCCCTTCGCTCCGCTCCGCGGGATCCGCGGCGATCTTGCGGAAGAGGGCATGTTCCCGGAGCGAATTCCCGTATTGCCACAGGAAAAGACGGGTGGCCTCCGGCCGGAGGCCTTCGGATTCCAATCGGCTTCTGGCGTCCTTGATGTTCCCGGGGGCCGGGGTCAGGCGCGCCCATTTCACCGCGATGGGTGATTCGGCGGCGTCCCACAGGGCTGCCGCTTGCGAGAAGCGACGGAGAAGATTGGACGGCTCCGAGGGCCTTAGGACCACGTTCGCGAAACCTTCGGGGGCGTCGCCATTGGCTTGCACCCGGATCGGGGCCCGCGCGGCGCGAAGGATGAAGTGGAGCAGGGGAGGCGTACTCTCGCGCAAGTTGATGGACACGTCGGGCCGGAATTCCTCGGCGACGCGGCGCAATTCCAGGAAATGGGGCTCGCCCCAGTACAGTTCGTCCTGTCGGATCCCGATTGTTTGATCATGGCCGTAAAGGGCGGCCAGGAATGCGGTTAACTGCTGGTTGGCCAGGAAGAGAAAGACCGTATCCGGGCGCTCGCGAACCAGGCTGCGCACGACCGGGAAAGCCACCAGGTTTTCCTGCAAGCCGTCCGGCAAGGCGAGCAGGATCCGCTTACATCCGGTCAGGGCTTCGCCCAGGCGGAAAGGTTTTTCGCCGGGTCCGGCTCCGGATTTCCCGCGGAGATATTCCCACATCCTGCGTTCGGACAGGAAATTGAGCGCTTTATAGGGCCATCGCTTGCCAATGCCCGGAGCGCCGCCTGGATTTTTCGAAGCCATAAGGGTTATACTGGCTAAAGATAATCCATGATAGCTGCGCTCACGGCTTTGCAGATAGTCCCCGCCATCCTCCTGGCGCTTTTAGGGGCTCCCTTGCTGCCCGTATTTGGCCATACCCATTACGAGGCCAGTCTCTTGGCTGGTCTTCTGGGCCTGGCCGTGGTCTTCCTGCTGGTCACCCGATCGGGAAAGGGCCCCTACGGCATTTCGGGTTTCGCGGGCGCGGCGTGGATTTTCGCGTTGGCTTGGTGCGGCGTGCACCTGCTGGGAGGCGTCAGTTTCCGCCTGAATATGGTTTTGGCCTTGGCCGCCGCCGCATTCATCGGAACCCAATCCCATCCCCTGCATTCGGTTTATGTCATCCTCCTCACCATCGGAGTGGCGGTGGTCGAGGTTTCCAACCGGCTCTATGGCTGGCTCCCCCATGCCACGCCTACCGAAATCCAGAACATCCCCGAATACGTTTTCTCGATTTTCTTCCCGATCCTCACCGTGGTTTTGTTCCAGGCGGTCCTGCTCGGATTCAAACGCGGATTCGCGACCGCGGGCGCTCCCGCCCGTCCGGCGCCGCCGCCTGCCGTAGCCGCCGCGGCCTTGGCGGTGGACAAACCGGTTCCCAAGGGTTCGGTTATCATGGGCGCAGATCATACCCACGACGACCCGGCGGCGGCCACCCAGTTCTTCAACCGCGTCTACCTGGAAAACCAGGGGGACCAGGCCCTGAAGGACATGAAGGACATCCTGCAGACCGTGGTCCTCTTCATGAGCCGGAATTTCCGGGCCTATACTTCCATCGGATTCCTGGCCTCGGAACACGCGGACAAGCTGACCATCAACGCGGTGGTGACCAAGAGCCACAACCTGAACTACGAATGCGAAATCGAATTCGGCAAAGGCCTGATCGGCTCGGCGGTCAATAAGCCCGGCGGCTTCATTACGGGGAACCTCCGCTCCTACGACGGCGATCTGCAGTACTACAAGGAGACGGAGAACATCAATTCCGTGATGATCATGCGCGTCATGGACAACCAGAGCAAGCGCATCCAGGGCCTGCTCCTGGTGGACTCCGAGAACATGCGCGCCTTCACCGATGAACACAAAGAGCTGATGAACCGGTTCACGCAGATTGCCTCGGCCATGATCACCAGCGTCAAGCTTACCTATCAGATGAACAAGGTGGCCATCCAGGCCGATCTGCAATACGAAATCGCCAAGAAGCTTTCCGAAGCCCTGAAGGTGGAGGAAGTCATCGAGGTGCTCACCCAGTCCCTGATGCGCACCTTCGAGCATGACCGCTTGATCATCGCGGCCTACAATCCGGCCAGCTCGAAAGGGGCCATCTGGCGGGTGATCGGGGATCCGGGCGGCGTCGCCGAGGGTATGGAGTTCGACATCCAGGACACGCGTAGCTTGTACGGGAGCGTGTTCCGGAACCGCCGGTCCATCGTTTCCCAGGGCTTCCGCCACGAGACCAAGTTCCTCCGCTTCGATCGGGACGAGCCGATGGACGCCAAGCCGCAGGACATCCTCATCGCGCCCATCCACGATGATCGCCAGGCGGTATGGGCGGTGGTGGGCCTGGAATCCAACCGGTCCGGGACCTACTCCCAATCCGAATTGCAGTTGCTCAAGACCATTATGGCCAACGTTTCCACGGCCCTCACCAAGGCCCGCATGTATACGGAGATGGAGAAGTTGGCCACCATCGACGGCCTGACCCAGATCGCCAACCATCGCAAGTTCCAGGACATCATGACCATGGAGATGGAGCGGTCCCAGCGCTACAATACCCCGCTTACCTTGCTCTTGATGGACATCGATCATTTCAAGAAGTTCAACGATACCTACGGCCACCCGGTAGGCGATCTGGTGCTGCAGATGGTGGCCAAGGCATTGCAAGGATCGATCCGCAATACGGATTATTGCGCCCGCTACGGTGGCGAGGAGTTCGTGGTAGTATTGATCCAGGCAGACGAGGAGCAGTCGCGCGTCCTGGCCGAGCGCGTGCGCAAGGCGGTGGAATCCATGCAGGTCCGCAACGAGGACAAGATCCTGAGGGTAACCGTTTCCGTCGGGAGCGCGACTTTCCCGTTCGACGGCGCCGACAAGCAGGAGCTGATCGACAACGCCGATAAGGCCATGTACGCCTCCAAGCAGGGGGGCCGTAACCGGGTATCCTTCTTCTCCGAAGTGAAGAATACCCCGGCGGGGATTGCTCCGCAGCCGCATTGAAGAGGGTAAAGGGTAAAGGGTAAAGGGTAAAGGGTAAAGTCGGCGCTGCGCGCCGGTGGGTCGATACGAAGGTATCCAAACCCTTTACCCTTTACCCTTTACCCCTCTCCTAAACTCGAATTCCTACTATTTCCCCATGGCGAAAATTCTCGTCGCCGGCCCCAATCCGGCCTGGCAGAAGGTCATGGTCTTCGGCGAGTTCCGTCCCGGCCAGGTTAACCGCGCCTCGCAATCCCTCTCCATGGCCTCGGGCAAAGGCATCAATGCCGCCAAAGTTCTGAAGCGCCTGGGCCATGAGGTTACCGTGCTGCAAATCGTGGGCGGGATCAACGGTCGGAGGATCCTGGAGGCGTGCGCCAAATTAGGGTTGGCGAGCCTGCACGTGGAAGTTCCCGAAGAGTCCCGTTTGTGCGTGACCCTGGCGGACGGGCGGGGGGAAACTTCCGAGATCATCGAACCTTTCCGCCTGTCGGCGCCGGCCGTCGATCGCTTGCTGGACCTGCTGCCGCGCGACCGGGAAGCCTTCGACGGAATCGCCCTCCTGGGCACCGTCCCGCCGGGCGCCGGCGCGGGCCTGTATGACGCGATACTCGAGCGTCTGCACCCGCGCGTTTCCGTGATCGACGCCTGGCAGGATGTCGGGATCGCAGTTTTCGCCAAGGCCACCGCCGTCAAGATGAACCGCTCCGAGTACGCGAATCTGGAAAAGCGCGTGGGCGCGCCCGCCCTCGCGGGGATCCCGTTCCTATTGACCGCCGGAGGCGGGGAAGCCTGCGTGTTACGGTCGGGCCGGGTCGAGGCCCGCATCAGCCCGCCCGGCCTGGGGCAGATGGCCAATGCCATCGGGGCGGGGGACACCGTGACCGCGGGCCTGACCCATTTCCTCCTCGCGGGGGAGCCTCCCGTGGAAGCCTTCCGGCGGGCCCTGGCGATGGGCTCGGCCAGTTGCCTCAAGTACCCTCCCGCCGAATACGCCGAGGGCGATTACCAACGCTTGCTGGCCGAGACCGTGATCCTCCCATGATCCTGCTTTGCGCCGCCACACGCATGGAGATGGACGCCTGCCTGGGTCCCTTGGGAGAAGCATTCGCTTCCCTCCCCTCGGGACCTCGCCCGTGGACCCGCCGCCGCGGCCGCGTGCTGCTGGCCGTCACCGGGCCCGGGATCCCGCTCACCCTGGCGCGCTTGATGCCGTTGGTATTATCCGAACGTCCTTCCGCCCTCGTGGATATCGGGATCGCCGGCGCCTATGCCGGATCGGGGCTGTCCATCGGCGACCTGGTGATGGGGGAGAACGAGCGGTTCGGGGATCTAGGCATGGAGACGCCGGAACCGCAGGCGTTCCTGCCCATGTCCGGATTCGATTGGAGCGATCCTATCTATGCGAGTCCCCTGGCCTTGAGCCTGGATCCTCTGGGGCCGTTGGATCCATCGGGGAAGGCTGCGGCGCCTAAGCGCGCGCGGGGTTGCACGGTGAACGCCTGTACCGGGACCGCCGCGACCGGCGCGCGCCGACGCGCCACGACCGGGGCCGATTTCGAATCCATGGAGGGGGCCGCCGCGGCCCTGGCCGGCCTCGAGGCCGGGATACCGGTGGCGGAACTACGCGCCATTTCCAATGCCGCCGCGGATCGGGACATGCGTCCGGAGAACATCGGCTTGGCTTTGCGGGCCTTGGGAAGCTTCGTCTCCGCTTGGTTGGAGCGATCGGCATGAATCTCTCCATCGCCATTTCGCCTTGCCCGAACGACGTCTTCATCTTCGCCGGGCTTATAACGGGGGCGGTGCGCCGCCCTGGATACGAGTTCGCTTTCGAATTCCTGGAACTGGAATCCCTCAACGCCGGCGCGCGTGAAGGACGCTGGGAGATCGCCAAGATCAGTTATGCCAATGCCGCGGGCCTGCCCGGGTACCGCTTGCTGCGTTGCGGCGGAGCCTTGGGCCGGGGCTGCGGCCCACTCTTGCTCGCCAACCGCGCCGGGGCGGAGGGCAAGGCCGTTTTCGATCCGTCGGCCCCGGTTCTGGTCCCCGGGCAACGCACCACCGCCCATCTCCTGCTCGAGTTCTTCCACCGTAACGGGCAAGTTACGGGGGGCGGATCCTCGCGGCCCGATGCGCCACTGAGGAAAGCGTTCGTCCCGTTCGACGCGCTCTATCGGCGCCTGTTGGGATCGGAGCCCTGCCAGGGCGTCGTCATCCATGAGATGCGCTTCACCTACGCCCGGGATGGGCTATTTCTGGTACGCGACCTGGGCGAGTTCTGGGAGAGCGCCACCGGGCATCCCATCCCCCTGGGGGCCGTAGCGCTCGCTTTGGCCGCCGAAGCCCGCGCGCCCGGACTGGGGATAGCCGTGGAGGACGCCATCCGGGCGAGCCTGGACTGGTCCTACGCCCACGAAGCCGAGGCCCTGGCCTTGTGCCGCCACCACTCGCAATCGATGGACGAGTCGGTACTCCGATCGCATATCGCCCTGTACGTGAACGCGTTCAGCCGCGATCTGGGGCCGGAGGGCGATCGGGCGGTGGCGCATTTCCTGGAACTGCAAGCCCGCTTCTCCCTTCCTGACCCCCATTCTTTCCGCGGATCCTGAAGCGGAACTTCCAGGGAAGAATTTTCCCTAGCTTCCCAAACCCGGGAAAGCTTTGCCCCCGGCCCTTACGGACTCCCGGATGACGGCCTTTTCCTGGCCCGTTTAGCCCTTTTTTCCGTCTCCGCGGGGATGGTCCGGTTCTTGCTTTTTCCGGCCCTCGGAGGCTCATTCCATGGTCAACGGTTTATATACGGCGTCCCGCGCGATGACCAATATCCTCGCCAAGCAGGACATCCATGCGCAGAACATCGCCAACGCCAGCACCAACGGGTTCAAGATGGCGCGCCTGGTGAATACGGCCGAGGTGACCGTGAGCCGCAACGATGAAGGCGAGTTGCGGGAGAAAGAGAGCCAGCAGATAAGCGAAGTCTCCACCAGTTTCGCGCAAGGCCCTATGGTCAATACCGGGAACGAATACGATCTGGCCCTCACCACTCCCGGCTTTTTCATGGTGGAAGCCGAAGATGGCGTGCGCTATACCCGCAACGGAAGCTTCAGCCTCAATTCCTACGGCGAATTGGTGACCTTGTCGGGCAAACGCGTGCTCGACGAAAGCGGGCAACCCCTGGTCATGAAGGACGGGGGCACCGTGCATTTCATGGACGACGGATCGGTGAACGTCGATGGTCAAAAGGTCGGCAAGCTCGGCATCGTGGATTTCGCGGACACCAAGAAATTGCGCTACGGCCAGGACGGTTGCTTCGGGAATCCTGATCCCAAAGGCAATCCCGCTTCCGTTCCCGCCAATCCGGGCATCAAAAGCGGTTTCCTGGAAGGATCCAACGCGGATCCCATCAACATCATGGTGAACATGATCGCCGATTACCGGAACTATGAAGCCGCCCAGCATACCATGCATGCAGTCGACGAAACCCTGGGCAAGGCCGTGAACGAAGTCGGCAAGGTCTAACGCGAGGATAAGCCATGATACGCAGCCTATATACATCGGCCACGGGGATGAAGGCGAACCAGCTTTACATCGACAACATTTCCAACAATCTGGCCAACGTGAATACGACCGGTTACAAGAAATCGAAGCTCGAATTCCAGGAGCTGCTCTACCAGACCATCATCGATCCGGGTTCGGCCACTTCGGATGGATCGAAATCCCCGGCCGGGCTGCAATTGGGATTGGGCGTGCGCAGCGTGGCCAACCAGAAGATGTTTTCCCAGGGTAACCTGCAAGAGACCAAGAACCCGTTCGATTTGGCCATCACCGGCTCGGGATTCCTGCAAGTGCAGTTGCCCAGCGGCGAAATCGCCTACACGCGCGACGGTTCGTTCAAGGTTTCCTCGGACGGAACCCTCTGCACTTCCCAAGGCTATCCGCTGGAGCCGCAAATCACCGTTCCCGACGGCGGGCACGATATCCAGGTGGATGCGACCGGCAAGGTCTCGGTGCAAGTCGCCGACTCGGGCACGACCGAGGATATCGGGCAGATCGAAATGGCGAAATTCCTGAACGAAGGGGGCCTTAAATCCCTCGGCAATAACCTGTACCAGACCTCCTCCGCCAGCGGCGATGCCGAAACGGGCACGCCCGGGACCAACGGCATGGGCACGTTGCAACAGGGCTTCCTGGAAGCCTCCAACGTGGAACTCGTAGAGGAAATGGTCAACATGATCGTGGCCCAACGCGCCTACGAGATTTCGGCCAAGGCCATCCAAACGTCCGATAGCATGCTCCAATTGGCCAATCAGCTGAGGTCTTGATCATGAAGCGGATCACCCTCCCGGCCCTGGCCGTCCTTTGCCTGCAAGCGTTGCCCGCCCTGGCGATCCCCGCCGGGGAAGCATCCGGCGACGGCCTGGCGGCCATGCCCGAGAAGGCCCACGAGCAGGTCGCCATCCGTTTCCAGGACGAATCCACCGTCACCGGCGAGCGCATCCGCCTGGGCGACGTGGCCCGCGTCCTGGCCGGGAGCCAACGTGCCGTCGCGGAATTGGAGACCCTGGAGGTGGCCAAGAGCGCCGGATTCGGCCTCACTCGGCTGATCGATACGGATGTGCTTTGCGCGCGCGCCCTGAAACCCTACGCCGATCGTTTCGCTTTCGACATCGACCATAAAATGATCCGGGTTTCCACCCGGGCCGAGAAGCTGCCCACCGATACCCTGGCCCGCCTGATCGACGCTTTCGTGGCCGCCATGCCGCGTACGAAAGGCCTGGTACGGCATTGGGAAATCTCCCGGGCGCCGGCCGAAATACTGGTCCCCGCCATTCCCCACAGCCTGGAGCTTGCCTTCGCCGGGGCCAAGCGCAAGGGCAAGGTGGACCTCACCCTAGACATCCGCGACGAACGCCGCGCCTTGCGCCATCTTCCCATTACCATCAATTTGCGGGTGGAAGAACCCGTGCTGGTGGCCACCCAGCGCATCGATCACGGCGAGGCCCTCACGCCCGCCAATACCAAGGTGGAAATGCGCGAGACCACGCAATTCAACGAGGCCGTCATGGGCGACCCCGCCCGCATGCTGGGCCGTCTGTCCAAGGTCACCTTGAATCCGGGCCGCATCGTCACCCCCATGGTGGTGGCCATACCGCCGGTGGTGAAGCGGGGACAGGAAGCCAAAATCGTGTATCGCAACGGTTCGGTGAGCGTTACTTCCGGGGCCGTATGCCGGCAGGACGGCTTGGCCGGCCAGATCATCCTGGCTAAAAGCCTCGCGAGCCAGCGCCTGGTGCGGGTTCGCGTGGACGAGGATGGGACGCTCGAACCGGTCCCCGGAGGCTGAGCGCCGGCGCGGCGCTTAAGGAGAAATCATGCGTAAATCCAATCTCATCCCGATGGCGCTCCTTTCCGCCTTCGCTATAGCGGGGGCCCAGGCCTTGCCGCATAATTATTCGCTCTACACGGACAAGAAGGCCAAGCGCGCCGAGGACGTGATCACCGTGCTGATCGTGGAAAACGCCAAGGCCAGCAACGATACCAAGAGCGCCACGGATAAGTCCCAGGATGCGGGAGTGGATATCAAAGGCGCCACGGTTACCTGGCCCGGTGCGGTTGCCAATGGGATTACGCCCGCGGTCGGCTTTTCGGGGGGCGTGCACCAGAAATACAACGGACAGGGGACGACGGCGCGCGAAGGCGAGGTCAAGGCCACCTTGTCGGCCCGCATCGTGGCGGTCTACGACAACGGCAACCTCCTGATCGAAGGCAACAAGGAAGTCGAAGTGAATAACGAAAAGGAAATCCTACGCGTGTCCGGCATCGTACGGCCGGAGGATATCTCCCCGGACAATACCGTGATGTCCGAGAAGATCGCGGACGCGCGTATCCAATATACCGGCTCGGGCGATAACCATCAGGCCGCCCGCCCCGGCCTCCTGGCTCGCTTTTTCAACTGGGTTTTTTGAACGGGGATGATCATGCGGAACGCCATCGCAAGTACCTGCATCGCTTTCGGGCTCGTCGCCTTCCCGGCCTCCGCCTCGCGCATCAAGGACGTGGCCAGGCTCGACGGCCTGGCTGAGACCCAGCTCATCGGCTACGGCCTGGTGGTGGGCCTCAAGGGCACGGGCGACGGCCCCCGTACCCAGTTTACGACCCAGAGCGTGGTCAACATGCTCCGTAACACCGGCATCGAGGTCCCCCGCGAACGCATCCAGGTACGCAACGTGGCCGCGGTCATGGTCACCGCCAAGCTGTTCCCGTTCCTGAAACGCGGATCGAACATCGACGTAACGGTTTCCAGCATCGGCGACGCCAAGAGCCTGGAAGGAGGCACCCTTTTGATGTCGCCGCTGCAGGCTACCGATGGGGAGATCTACGCCTTGGCCCAAGGCGCCTTGAGCATTGGCGGAATCAACAAGGACGGGCCGCAGGGAAAATCCTCCTACACCAAGAACCATCCCATGGTGGGGGAGATCCCCAATGGCGCCATCGTCCAGAAGGAAGCGCCCGGCGGAGCCATGACAACGGAAGATTTGCGTATCTCCTTGGCCAATCCTGACTACAGTTCGGCGGTGGCCATGGCCAAGAGCATCAATGCCAACTACAAGAAGCCCATCGCCGAAGCCAAGGATCCCGTCACGGTGAACGTGTCGGTCCCCGAGGAGTTCAAAGGCAAGCGCATGGAGTTCATCGCCGAAGTGGAAAACCTGGATTTCATGGTCTCGACCGTGGCCCGGGTGGTCCTGAACGAGAAGACCGGGACCGTTATCGCCGGGGGCAACGTGAGCATTTCCGAAGTGGCGGTGTCCCAAGGGAGCATCGTCGTCCAAGTGAAGGACAACCAACAGGCGCAAATATCCAACACCAACGCGGCCAACTCGGGGACGACCCAAATCCAGAACTCGACCTCGAATGAGGACGTCTCCGTCAATGAACCCAAAGCGGAAATGAAGGTCCTACCGACCAGTTCCAACGTGGCCGATTTGGCAAAGTCCCTGAACGCCTTGGGCGTGACCCCGCGCGATATCATCGCCATCT
>JAEKLQ010000086.1 GCA_019509785.1 Fibrobacterota bacterium
GGCCTTCCTCAATCTGGGTTGGCTCATCATGCTGAATATGCTGGTCTTCGCGGGAGGGGGCCTATGGCTGGATCGCCGTTTCCGTACCGCGCCTTGGCTAATGCTTACCGGCGTGCTGCTGGGGTTTTTCGGGAGCGGCTATACGCTTCTGAGAGCGGTGAAAAAGCTGGAAGCCACGGAAGCGAAAAAACCCCGAAAAGGCGATGAAACAAAGGAGAATGGCAATGGGCGCGGCCTTTAAAGCCAACCCCCTCTTTGCTATCATTCTGCCCGTTAAAAAACCCGGGGAAATCCTTTTCCGGGCACTCGGAACCGTGATCCTTGTCCATCTACAGCAAAAAAATCGCCCTGGTCATGGTTGTATTGGCCCTGACCGCCGGGGCGGTCTCTTTCCGCGTTAAAGGGTATCCCGCCGCCTTCGGCACGGGCGCGGTCGTGTTCATGGCTTTGAATGCCCTGGCCGCCCTTTATCCCCTGTATCGCTTCAAAGGGAAGAACCCCCTCAATATTTACATGATCGGCATGATCGTGCGGCTGGCGGTGATTGGCGCTGTGCTGATCGTCACGATGGTCAAGGGCGGCCTTTCCCAAACCGCGCTTCTGGCCGTGACCCTTACCGCTATGGTATCCTTCGTCGCCTACCTGGCAGTGGAGGTCCACCATTTCCTGCGCCATAACGTCACCCTCATGAGCCCCGCCAAATGAAGAAGCTGCTTGCCGTCGTGATGCTCCTTTCCGGCATGGTGCATGCCGAAGAGGGCCTGGGGGAGTTCCTCACCCATCACATCTCCAACTCCCATGAATGGCATCCCATCCCGTGGATCACCGTGCACTTGCCCACCGGCTGGATGATCGGCGGGATCGACGTGTCCCCCAGCCAGCACGTGTTGATGATGCTTCTGGCCGCGGCCCTGCTCATCATCCTGTTCGCCCTGGGCGGGCGTCGCAAGAACAACGCTCCGGCTTCCAAACTGGGCCATGCCCTGGAAGCGATGGTCATCTACGTAAGGGACGAAGTGGTCGAGCCCAATCTGGGGAAGAAGGACACCGCCCTCTGGCTTCCCTTCTTCCTGACCATCTTCTTCTTCTTCCTGGCCCTGAACCTGATCAGCCTCGTCCCCGGATTTTCGGCCGCCACCGGCAACGTGAACTTCACCGGGGCCATGGCCGTCCTCATCTTCATCACTTACAACGTAGCGGGCATGATCAAGAACGGCCCGGTCCATTACTTTACGGGCCTGTTCCCCAGCGGCGTGCCGTGGCCGATCATGATCATAATCGTCCCCATCGAATTGATGGGCCTGATCACCAAGGCGGCCGCCCTGTGCATCCGTCTCTTCGCCAACATGACGGCGGGCCATATCCTGCTCTTGTCCCTGACCGGCCTCATCATCGTCTTCAAGACCGCTTGGGTGGCAATCGGCTTCCTGCCCATGACCTTGTTCATCTATATGATCGAGGTCCTGGTGGCCTTCCTCCAGGCATACATCTTCACCCTGTTGTCGGCGCTATTCGTAGGAATGGCCCTGCACCAGGAACACTGATTTTCCCAACCAGCATCTAAGGAGCAAAAAATGGCTTTGGAATCCGCAAGCATGGGCTTTCTCTCCGCCGGCATCGGCGCCGGCCTCGCCGCCATCGGCGCGGGCATCGGCATCGGCCGCTTGGCCGGTTCGGCCTTGGAGGGCATCGCCCGCCAGCCCGAAGCCGTCGGCGTTCTGCGCACCACCATGTTGATCGCGGCCGCCCTCGTGGAAGGCGTAGCCCTGTTCGCGCAGGTGATCTGCCTCATCGTCGCGTTTAAGACCTAAGTACCGCATTCCAGGCCGGGCCCGCTAGTGCTTTAAAAAGGCGGGCCCATGTGAGAGAGGATTCTATATGGGCTCCGAACTATCCGGGCTCCAATTGGCGCAGGCCGACGAGGCCTCGGCGCATACAGAAACGGCCGCAGGCGGTCATGGAGCGGCGTCCAGCTTGCCCCCGTTCCTGCAATTCGATCCCGGCGTGTGGATCTGGACCATCCTGGTGTTCGTGGTCTTGTTGCTGATCCTGCGCAAGATGGCCTGGAAGCCGATTATCACTTCCATCGAAGAGCGGGACAAGACCATCAAGGACAGCCTTGATCAGGCCGCCCGCATCCAGGAAGAGACCAAGCGCCTCACGGAAGAGCAGAATCGCATCCTGGCCGCCGCCCGCAGCGAGGCCAATACCCTGCTGCAATCCTCCCGTCAGGCCGCCGACGAGCTCCGCCGCAAGCTGGAGCAATCGGCCCAAGAGGAGAAGGCCCGCATCGTGGCCTCGGCCCAGACGGAGATCGAGGCGTCCAAGCGCGCCGCCATGTCCGAACTGCGCAAGACCACGGCTGAGCTCTCCATCCAGATCGCGGAGAAGCTGATCCAGTCGAACCTGGACGAACCCAAGTCGCGCGCCCTGGTCGATAAGCTCATCAACGAGGTCTCGGCCAACTGAGGCTGACGCGATGAAGAAAGAAAAAGCAGCGATTATCTACGCCCGCACCCTGTTGCAGGCGGCTGAGGATGAGAAGGTCGGAGACGCCGTCTCCGCCGACATGCATGCGCTGGATGAAAGCTTCCGCCGGTTGCCGGGGATGCAGAAGTTCCTGACCAATCCCGTGCGCCGGTCCGAGGAAAAGGCCAAGCTCCTGGCCACCCTCGCGGACAAGCTGGCCCCGCTGACCAAGAAGTTCCTGAAGCTGCTGGAGATCAAGAACCGCCTCGCGCTGCTCCGCCCCATCGCGACCGAGTACATCGCCCTCGAAGAGGGGAAACGCAACATCCTGCGCGCCACCGTGGTCTCGGCAAAGGCCCTGGCGCCCGACCAGATCGCCAAGCTGGCCAAAGGCCTGGAAGCGAAACGCCCGGGCAAAACCTACGTCCTCACGAACGAAATCGACCCGTCCCTGATCGCCGGCTTCCGCATCATGCAAGGCGACAGCGTCACGGACGCAAGTATCAAGAATAAGTTGGCCCTGCTCAAGCAGCGGTTGGCCGCCTGAAGAGCTAGAAGGATAAAACCATGGCAGAAGTCCGCTCCGACGAAATCACAGCCATCCTGCGCAAGCAGCTGGATTCCCTTAACACCAACGCCGATACCTACGAGACCGGTACGGTCCTGCAGGCTGGCGACGGCATCGCCCGCATCTTCGGCCTGTCCCAGGTGATGGCCGGCGAAATGGTGGAGATCCAAACCGTGAAGGGCCCGATCACCGCGCTGGTGCTAAACCTGGAAAACGACAACGTGGGCGTGGCCATCTTGGGCGAGTCCGCGGCCGTGGCCGAGGGCGACACCGCCCGCCGCACCAAGACCATCGCCTCGGTGCCCGTGGGCCCGACGATTTTGGGCCGCGTCATCAACGCCCTAGGCGAGCCCATCGACGGCGGCCCCGCCCTCGATCGCAAGTTCACCCGCCCCATCGAGGACAAGGCCCCCGGCATCGTGCGCCGCCAGAACGTGCATGAGCCGATGGAAACGGGCATCAAGGCCATCGATACCATGATCCCGATCGGCCGCGGCCAGCGCGAGCTCATCATCGGCGATCGCAAGACGGGCAAGACCGCCATCGCCATCGACACCATCCTGAACCAGAAGGGGAAGGACGTCAAGTGCATCTACGTGGCCATCGGCCAGAAGCAGAGCACGGTGGTCCAGATCGTCGAGCGCCTCAAGGCCGCCGGCGCCATGGAATACACCTGCGTGGTCGCCGCCAACGCTTCGGATCCGGCGCCGCTCCAGTACCTGGCCCCCTATTGCGGAGCCACCATGGGCGAGTACTTCATGTACAACGGCCAGCACGCCCTGGTCATCTATGACGATTTGACTAAGCAGGCGCAGGCCTACCGCCAGTTGTCGCTCCTGCTCCGCCGCCCCCCGGGACGCGAAGCGTTCCCCGGCGACGTGTTCTATCTCCACTCCCGCCTGCTCGAGCGCGCCGCCAAGATGTCGGCCAAGGAAGGCGGCGGCTCCCTGACCGCGCTGCCCATCATCGAGACCCAGGCCGGCGACGTTTCGGCGTACATCCCGACCAACGTGATCTCGATTACGGACGGCCAGATCTTCCTCGACACCAACCAGTTCAACGCCGGCCAGCGCCCGGCCGTGGACGTAGGCTTGTCCGTGTCGCGCGTGGGCGGTGACGCCCAGATCAAGGCCACCAAGCAGGTAACCGGCCCGTTACGTATCACCCTGGCCCAGTACCGCAACCTGGCCGCCTTCGCCCAGTTCGCTTCGGACTTGGATAAGGCGACCCAGAAGCAGCTGGCCCGCGGCGAGCGCATGATGCGCATCCTGCGCCAGGGCCAGTACCAGCCCTACCGCATCGGCAAGACCATCTTGATCGTGTACGCGGGCATGAACGGCTATACCGACGAGGTGCCGGTCGCCAAGATCGCCGCCTACGAGGATCAATTGTTCGCGTTCATCGACGCCAAGTACCCGGCGCTGGTGGAACGGATCGAGAAGGAAAAGAAGTTGGACGACGCGTTGACGGCCGAGATCAAGAAGGCCTTGGAGGAGTTCGGGAAGCAATTCGCATGAACTGCCCAATTCGCGTAAGCGGATTGCCGTTCGCCGCGAAGCGATCGCCTAACCCGTAAGGAAACCCATGCCGTCCATCAAAGAATACCGCCTCCGCGTCAAGTCGCTGCAGAACACGAGTAAGATCACCTCGGCGATGAAGATGGTGAGCGCCGCGCGCCTGCGCCGGGCCCAGGACGCGTTCAACCGCAACCGGCCCTACGCGCAGAAGATGCAGGAGCTGCTGGAGCAGGTGACCGCCAGCTTCCAGGATCTGGATCATCCCCTCATGAAGGTGCGGGACGTGAAGAAGGTCCGCTACATCGTGATCGCCTCCGATCGCGGCTTGGCGGGCGGCTTCAACAATAACCTGCTGCGCTTCGCCCTACGCGCCTTCACCCAAGGGCAGCCGGCCGAGGCCATCGGGTTGGGCCGCCGGGCCAAGGATTTCGTGGTGCGCAACCGCGTCGCCGCCCTGGTGGCGGAGACTTTCCAAAGCAACGCCCCCACCTACGCCAATGCCCAGGCCATCGCCGAAGACGCAATCCAGGCCTTCACCTCGGGCGAGGTCGATGCCATCTATCTGGTGTACAACCGTTACAACTCCGTGCTGAGCCAGACGCCGGTGCAATTGCAAATGCTGCCCTTCGCGAAACCGGAAGCGCCCAAGGCGGGCAAGACCTCCGCGGACAAGGCCGCCGCCAAGGCCCTGGCCGATGCTTCGGGCCATAAGGCCTATCGCCTCGACTATATCGTCGAGCCCGGCCCGGCGGAAGTGTTCGCCGAGCTCTTGCCCAAGCTGGTCACGGTGCAGGTCCTGCGCGGCCTGCTGGAAAACGCGGTGGGCGAGCATACCGCCCGCATGACCGCCATGGACGCGGCCACCAAGAATACCAAGGAATTGATCGGGTCCCTGACCTTGAAGATGAACCGCGCGCGCCAGGCGGCCATCACCAAGGAACTGATCGAAATCGTATCGGGCGCGGAAGCGCTCAAAGGCTAGGATCGGCGCCCTCGGCGCCGGCCCGCAAGTAGGAGAAGATAATGGCTGGAACCAATTACGGAACGATTTCCCAGGTGATGGGCCCGGTAGTGGACGTGACCTTCGACGACGAAGGCTCTCTGCCCGCGATTCTCACCGCCCTCAAGACCACCAACGCCACCTTGGGCAAGGAAGAGAACAACCTCACCCTCGAGGTCTCCCTCCATATCGGCGAGAACACCGTGCGCGCCATCGCCATGGACTCCACCGACGGGCTGGTGCGCGGCAGCAAGGTGCTCAACACCGGCGGCCCCATCTCGGTCCCTGTCGGCGAAGGCTGCCTGGGCCGTATCCTGAACGTTACGGGTGATCCCGTGGACGAAGCCGGTCCCATCACCGGCGTCCGCCGGGATCCCATCCACAAGGCCCCGCCGAAGTTCACCAACCAGTCAACGAAGAGCGAAGTGCTCGTGACCGGCATCAAGGTCGTCGATCTTTTGGCCCCGTACGTGAAGGGCGGCAAGATCGGCCTTTTTGGAGGGGCGGGCGTAGGCAAGACGGTTATCATCATGGAGCTGATCAACAACATCGCCAAGCACCATGGCGGGTATTCGGTGTTCGCCGGCGTAGGCGAGCGCACCCGCGAAGGCACGGCCTTGTTCGGCGAAATGAAGGAATCGGGCGTGCTCGAGAAGACCTGCCTGGTGTACGGGCAGATGAACGAGCCCCCGGGAGCGCGCGCGCGCGTGGCCTTGACCGCGCTGACCGAAGCGGAGTACTTCCGCGACGACAAGAACCAGGACGTGCTGCTCTTCGTGGACAACATGTTCCGCTTCACCCAGGCAGGCTCGGAAGTGTCCGCCTTGCTCGGCCGTATCCCCTCGGCCGTGGGCTACCAGCCCACCTTGGCGACGGAGATGGGCGACTTGCAGGAGCGCGTAACCTCGACCCTGACGGGTTCCATCACTTCCATCCAGGCCATTTACGTGCCCGCCGATGATTACACCGATCCGGCCCCGGCCACCACCTTCGCCCACTTGGACGCGACCACCAACCTGTCCCGCGCCATTTCGGAAATGGGCATCTACCCCGCCGTGGATCCGCTGGAATCGACCTCGCGCATCCTCGATCCGCTCATCATCGGCGACGAGCATTACCAGACCGCGCGCGGCGTGCAGGCCATCCTGCAGCGCTACAAGGAATTGATGGACATCATCGCGATCTTGGGCATGGAAGAACTTTCGGCCGAGGATCGCGCCACCGTGAACCGCGCGCGCCGCATCCAGAAGTTCCTGTCCCAGCCCTTCTCCGTGGCGGAAACCTTCACTTCCATCCCGGGCAAGTTCGTGAAGCTGGCGGATACCATCCGCTCCTTCAAGGAAATCCTGGACGGCAAGCACGACGAGCTTCCCGAGAACGCGTTCTACATGGTCGGCTCAATCGAAGAGGCCGTGGAGAAGGCGAAGACCCTGAAATGAAGCTGCAGATCCTGACTCCGGACAAAGCCGTCTACGACGGCGAAGTGGAAGCCTTGCTGGTGCCCGGTTCCGCCGGGCCCTTCGAGATCCTGAAGGATCATGCGCCCATCTTGTCCACCTTGTCCAAAGGCGATCTCCGCATCCGCGCCAACGGCAAGGAGACTTACTACACCGTGTCCGGCGGCTTCGTGGAATTCCATCAGAACCAGGCCGTGGTGCTGGCCGAAACCGCGGAAGACAAGTCCAAATAGGGCGCGCAACGACAGGTCGGCCGCGCCGCCCGTTTCCGTTCCTCGCCGCCCCTCTCCTTGCGGTCGTCTCCGCCCTGCCGGCCCTCTTCCTCTCCGCCTGCCTCTTCGATACCGAAACTCCCCCGATCCCTTCCTCCGCATACGCGACCGAGCTCTCGCGCCTCAGCGGGGCCGGCAATCCCTTGTTGGCCGCTTATGGTCGCGAAGCGGGCGGCAGCCTGGTGGGATTGCAATTCGCTTTCCGCTCGATGGACTACGCGAAGGAGGTCGATTCGAACGTGGAAGCGTTCCATGCGCAGACCGGCGTGTACCCTGCTACCGTCGGCGCCTATTTCGATTTCCGCACCGAGCCCGCCAACCTCGCGATATTCCTCCGCGCGGTGCGAGCGATAGGATGCGTCCCTTCCGTGACCTTGGATCCCAAGTTCTACGGCGATCCGGATACCCATTACCAAAAAACCTTCCCTAACCTGATAAGCGCCGGACATTTCGACGCGCAGCTGGCGGCGTGGGCGGGCACCCTGCGCGATTACGGCGGTCCGGTCCTTTTGCGATTCGCCCATGAAATGAACGGGGATTGGTATCCGTACGGAGGCGGAGGCGATGCCGACGGCGACGGCCAACCGGACGGGCCGGAAGCTTTCATCCGCGCTTGGCGCCATGCACATGATCTATTCTCGGCCGAAGGCGCCCGCAATTCGCTGTGGGTCTTCTGCCCCAACGGCGAAGACTTCCCGGACCGGAGCTGGAACCGCCCTTTCCGCTACTTTCCCGGCGACCCTTACGTCGATCTGGTTTCCGTCGATGCGTATGAGCATCACGAAAAGCAAACCCAGTCATTGCCCGAGGCCCTGGAACATTTCCTGGGCGAGATGGGCGCCTTCCTGAAAGCGCGCGAAGCCGACGGGGATACGGCGCTGCTGCCTTTCGGCCTAGGCGAATTCGGTAGCGATCGCACCGATCCGGATGCCAAGGCCGCCTGGTACATCGAGGCATTGCGTTATCTCGCCTCCGATCCACGCATCCAATCCCACTCCATCTACGATGGGCAGAACGATAGGCAGAATGATGGGCAGAACGGGACGGAAGATTTCTCCCTGCGAAGCCTGGAAGGCCGGCTGGACAGCGCCTACATGCAGCCCACGTTCCGCTACCGGCTTTTCGATCCGGGCTAGGCCATTCGATCCGATCGAACCGAACTGAATGAGGCGGGCGAAAAAGCCGCCCGGCATTTGAGAATCGCATCGACAAGGTGTATTTTGCCTCCTCAGCAGATTCGCTCCCGGGTCCGCACGAAAGGCCGCAATGCCCATCGCCCTCCAGGACATCCCCGCCATCCTGCAACGCTTCCAAAAAGAGGTTTCCAAGGTCATCGTCGGGCAGGAGGAAGTGCTAGAAAAAATCATGATCGCCCTCCTCTGCCGCGGTCATGTGCTCCTCATCGGCGTGCCCGGCATGGCCAAGACCACCATGGTCAACAGCTTCGCCCAGGCCTTGTCCCTCAAGTCCAACCGCATCCAGTTCACCCCCGACCTGATGCCTTCGGATATCCTCGGCACCGAAATCCTCCAAGAGAACAAGAGTACGGGACAACGGGAATTGGTCTATATCCGCGGGCCCATCTTCACGCAAATCCTCCTGGCCGACGAAATCAACCGCACGCCCCCGAAGACGCAGGCCGCCTTATTGCAATCCATGCAAGAGAAAATCGTCACCCTCTTCGGGCGCACCGAAAAGCTGGACGAACCCTTCATGGTCCTGGCGACCCAGAATCCCATCGAGCAAGAGGGCACCTATCCCCTGCCGGAAGCCCAGCTCGATCGCTTCCTGTTCGCCCTGCATTTGGAATACCCGACCTACGAGCAGGAACTCGCCATCATCAAGAAGCATACGGGCAGGCTCACCGAGCATATCCAACCGGTGTTGGATCGCGCCGAGATCCTGGAATTGCAGGACCGCGTCATCTCCATGACCGTGCCCGATCATATCTTCGAGATGGCGGTGAAATGGTCGCGGGCGACCCGGCCCACGCCGGATAACCCTTATCCCGAAATCGCCAAATACGTTAAATGGGGTGCCGGGCCCCGCGCCGTGCAGTTCCTGGTCTTGGGGGCGAAGGCGCGCGCCTTATTGCATGGCCGGCCGACGCCGGTGGAAGAGGATCTCCGTGCCATCTTCAAGTCGGCCTTGAATCACCGTATCTTGCTCAACTTCCAGGCCGAAGCCGAAGGCGTAACCCCTTCTTCCCTGATGGATATCCTGCTTCGGAAAGCATGATCGATCGGCTAGAAGCCCCATTCGACCGTTTAGCGGGGGCGTTTCCGATCATACGACTCGCCTTTGGCCAAGCTAACGCCTGGACCGTGGGTCCGGTCATCCAATTGGGATTGTTCTACGTCGGGGTTCAAGCTGCCATCCGGTTCGGAAAGGACCCAGCAGGTGAAGCCCTTCTTCTTTTCCATGTTTTCCCTGCCGCCTGGTAAACCTCGACCCGGTTGACGAATTCGGACAATCCTCCGGACTTGCGACAATTCCCCTTTCCGATACGCAATTATTGTCCACGATCGCCGGTCTCGCTTCTTGGGGTAGAAAGCGCTTCTTGTGATTTTCTTTCCGGGAATCCGCGTAAGCGGCCTGAAACGGCGCCGTCATCGGATCGCAGGTTACATGGCCCGAAATTTGATTATCTAGTGCAATATGAAAACGTCCATAACGCCATTCTATGCCCTAGATAAGCACGGGAACAAAGACGAATACCTCTCCCTCTATTATCGGGAGATTGGGAAGACCAAGCCTCTGACTCCCGAACAAGAGTCCGATCTCGCCAAGCGGATCCGCAAAGGCGAACGCGATGCATTCAATCAACTCATCCGCGCCAACCTGCGTTTCGTGGTTTCGGTATGCCGCAATTACCAGAACCAGGGATTGCCCTTGGCCGATCTCATCAACGAAGGCAACCTCGGCCTCATCCGCGCGGCCAAGCGCTTCGATGAAACGCGGCAATATAAGTTCATCTCGTACGCGGTATGGTGGGTGCGCCAATCCATCCTGCAGGCGCTCTCGGAACAGGGTCGCTTGATTAAACTTCCCACCAGCCGCATCGGTAAGATCTCCCGCATCCACAAGGCCGCGCTCAAGCTGGAACAGAAGTTAGGGCGTCCCGCCACGCCGAAAGAAATCTCCCTGTCCCTGGAAATGGAAGTCCAGTCGGTGGTGACCAGCGTGGAAATGTCCCATGCCCCGATTTCCCTCGATGCCCCCATGGGCCGCGACGAGGAGAGCGGGCTCCTGGATTTGCTTCCGACCGATCATGAGAACGGTCCCGATCGGAACTTCGAAAGGAACCAATTGAGCGAAGACGTCTCCGAAGTCGTACAGAGCTTAAGGCCCAAGGAAGCGGCCGTCATCAAGATGTACTTCGGCCTCCATCCGGAAGTGCCTCATTCCTTGGAAGAAATCGGGAACCGGCTCAGCATCACCCGGGAACGCGTCCGTCAAATCAAGGAAAAGGCCCTTTCCAAGATGAAACATCCCTCCCACCGTAATCCGCTTTTCTCCCATGTAGCCCTGGCCTGAGAAAGCCCATGTCCTTCGGCTGCAGGCTGGATAGGAGTGGAAAAGCTCCCTCGCTTCCGTGCGGAGATCGGGGATAACCCACCGCCGCATTTTTCCAATTGCGGTCTTGTGGATAAAAGAATTGATTCAAGGACCGGGAATTTCTCCGGATTGCGGATGCTCTCACGGCCTTTGAGAGCCCGGTAAGGCTTGAAACGGAATCCCATGGTCCCTCGGAACCGACTCAGGTGCGAAAATGGGTTCTAGTGGCTTGTCCGCCCGCGCTGGAGCGCCGTCTCTTCCCAATCAGAACGGCAACCCCTTCCCAACCGAATCCTTCCTTTTTCCCAGGCCTCTTTCCTATTCATTCTGGATTGATCTTTATCCAGGATCAGGAATAGGCAGGTGGGTAAGCGGGGAAAACCGGCTATTTGGAGGGCAAGTCCTTGGAATGACTGATTTTATAGCAAGCGGGGAAATGGGGATGAAATGGGGAAACCGGAGAGGTTTTACCGGGGATAGATGTGGAGTAGTCGGGGAGGTTGAGTTTTTCACTAAAATCCCCAATCTATGGCCAAATTAAAATTAAGAACCCGGTTTTAAACAATTGCTTGTGGATGTTTGTTGAAAAAGCCGGGCAGGGAAATACTTATCCACAGAATGGCAAACGGATGTTGAAAAGCAGAGAGCTTTCGGAAATGCTAGTTTTGAAGTTTTTGACGGAATCACACTAAATTCAAAAGAAAGCGGGTAAGCGATGCTAGCGAAACGCGTAGCGATTGGACTCTTCGGCATGGCGGGGTCTCTCCTGGTTTTAGCCGGCTGCGGCGGCGGAGACAAGAAGGTCTATTTCGGAAACCTGACGGACGGGGCCAGCGTAGAAAGCCCGTTTAAAGTGGAAATGAAGGCGGAAAACCTGATCGTCGAGCCCGCGACCATGGGCGTGAATCAAGGCCACGGCCATTTCCATATCATCGTGGATGCGCCTTTGGCTTCCCCTTCGGAACCGATGGCGAAGGATGCGGTGCATCTCCATTTCGGGGACGGACAGACCGAAACCACCTTGGACTTGCCGGTCGGGCAGCATACCCTCATCCTGCAATTCGCCAAGGGCGACCATGTCCCCTACGATCCGCCCATCTACCAGCAGGTTACGGTGAACGTCACTAAGCGCAATGCCCCGGAACCGGCCGCGGCCAAGCCGGCGGATTCGACCGCGGCTAAGGTGGACACGACCGCAAAGGCCGCTGCTTCAGCGACCGCGGATACGTCCAAAGCCAAGGCGAAGAAGGCCGCCCCTAAAGCGGCCAAGAAGAAAACCAAGTAAAAGGAAGAGGCCGCTCAGCCCATAGCTGGCTGCGGCCAAACGATAGAAGCCGCCCGGATGGTATTGGATTTCCATCCGGCCGGCCGCCTTTTCCACGGGCAGGGCCATGAAATGCCCCTGGGCTTCCGCGGCGGGCCTCCAACTTCCCCCGTCCACGCGATAGCGCCAGCCGACCGCATAGTGCTCCCGGAACAATAGGGTATCCCCGGCGCTCCAGCGCGAGCGGATCCAGACCGTGCCATCGCGCGGTTCGCGCACGCACAGGTCCCGATACCCGGAATAGCCCTCTTCGCATGCGGACACTGCCACGGAATCTGGTGCGGCCCGTAAGTTTTCCAGGCGAGGGCGCCAGCCCTTTACCTCATAGGCAATGACCTCTCCGAAGCGGCCCATGGGCGTCAGGGAGTCGCCATGGAATTCGGGGAGGTCACGATTACTGAATAGGTAGCGGCCGGATTTTTCTCCCGGGGTCATGTTTTCACGCCAACGCCAAAGCAGGGGCAGATGGGCGGTGACATGCCGGTATCCGAAGACGGCATGGATGCCGCAGCTCAAGGCCGTCTTCTCGCGCTCCAGGAGCGGAAAATGATCCATCGGATCATTGTGCATCTGCCACAATTCATGGCCGGGATACTCGAGATAATGGTTCACGCGCCAGAAGGGCTGGGTGGCCTTATCGAGTATGGCCGCGCTTGCGGGCGGCTCCAGGTAGTAGGACGAAGGGAACAGGTAGAAATGGTCCCAATGCAAACGCAGCAGATCGATGAGCAGGATCAGGAAAAGCGCCGATAGGGCCCGCCTTCTGAGGCGCCGCCTTCTGAGGCGCCGTCTTCCGAGGCGGGCGCCAATTGCAGGCCGGGCGTAAAAGAGGATGGCCGCGGCGGAAAGGGCCAACACCGCGCCATCGGAGGCATAACGGCCCATCAGCAAAGCCATTTTGCGCAAGTAATGCGCGCAAGGATGGAGCGAACGCATCGGCCCCAGGAAGTCCAGAGCGCTCCCGATGGGATCGGGATGGAACCGGAGGAAGGCCATGCCGACCGCCAGGACCGAGGCGACTATCGCGAACGGGAATGCCCCGCGCGCGGACGGACGCGCCGCCCAGCGTTGCAATCCATGGGCGGAGAGCGGGGCCAGGCCCAGGACGAAAAGGATCAGGAACCGGGCCGGCCGCCGGAAATCGTTGAGGAAAGGGATATGGAATTGGATTTGGCTGGCGCCTAAGGCGGGCCCCAAGGCGAGCCACAATCCGAAGAGGCCGGCCACACAAAGCCAGCGTAGATCCGCGTTGGCCCGACGAGGGGAGGCGAACAGGCAAAAGAACAATCCCAAGCCCCCGATATAGACGAAGACCTCTCCCCATACTTCGCCGCCCCACCAGGACCCGTTCGACGGGGTTCCCAAGGCATGCGGGGCCGCCAGGGAGAGCAAATGGACCGGGCGAAAGGCCCCGGTGGAAAACTTCCCGAAATCGAAGTCGGCGCTGTGCCAGGTATGTTCGGATTGGGTCGCCGGGCCCTTTTCCCAAGTCACGCCATCGTACCTGTTCGTATCGTCGACCAGCTTTAGGAAGGGGATTAGTAAGGGCAAGCACCAAACCAGGGCGAGGATATTCCCGCCCAGGACCCAGGCCAGAGCGCGCGGGGAGGGTCCCGCTCCCGGCCCCGCGCCCGCCGTCGTTCCCGGCCCGGGTAACTTGCGTGCTACTACCGCCCGCGCTATGGAAGCCACCGTGAAAATCCCGATCAGGAAGGCCGTGGCGGCGGACGCTTGCGGGTGGCCGCCCAGCGCTTGCATGGCCACGCAGGCGGCATAGGCGCAAAGGGTCTTCAGGCCGGGACCGTCGCGCAAGGCCAGGAATGCGGCCAGCACCGCGGGCAGCCAAGCCCAACCGGCCAGGAAGGTGGCGTGCTCATAACGGGCCAGCATGGTCCCGGAAAGGCCGAAGCACAGGCCCGCCCAATACGCGGCGAAAGGCTTGAGGCGGAGATGGGGTCCCAGCTTCAGGAAGCCGAAGATACCGAGGGAGAAATGGAAAGCGTAGAAGAGATGGATCCCGATAAAGGGGGAGATCGGTCCGAAGAGGAACCAGGTGACGGGATACAGATAACCGGATTGCCAATAGGCGTGCATGGGCATGCCGCATTGGTAGCTGGAGCTCCAGAGCGGAAGCGGATGCGCGAAGGACCATGCTTTGTGGAAATCCCAGAAGTAGCAGAAATACGCCACCAGCATATCGTTGTTGAGCACGGGACTGCCCTTGAGGAGCATGGGCAGTACCGCCGCCAAGCCGGGCAGGGCGCAAAGGAGAATCGTCTTTTTTGTCGACACCTCCCAGATTGTACGCTATCGGCGCTCCGAAAGCGGTAGCGGGCGCCTATGGCGCTGGAAGGGGGAAAAAAGGATCTCCCTAGTAGGAGGTCCGATATGAAAAACAACCTGAAGAGATGGATGCTCCATCGAGGCAAAATCGACCCCAAGGAAATCGATCTCGGGGACGTGGAGCCCGAGCATCCGGACGAGTATCCGGCCCGGCATCTCAAGGAACGCTTGGACGGGAGGCGTGATTCCATCGAAGAGATAGAGGGCGGCCCTAAAGGAATGCCCGAGGGCCCGGGCGGTTTCTAAAGCGGATCCGACCCAGATCCGTTAGGGTTCACTCTAGGCCGCCATCAGGCCGCGCGGTCGCTACGACGCCCTTCCGGCCGGGGCGGCAGGGAATCTTCGTCCAACGGGCGAACGGGGAAGGCGGTGATTCGCGGCGTGAGATCCGTCGCGTTGGGCGCGAGAACGTATTCGGGACGCCGCTTTAGGTGATCGAGGATGACCAGGATATACCGACCCAGGATTCCCAAGTAGACGAGTATAAGTCCTCCGAGGAAGAGCGTCGAGGCGATCAAGTCGGTATAGCCGGGAACGTTGTGGTTGGTGAAAATCTTGGCGGCTACGTTGTAGATGCCGTACAAGAAGGCCAACGCGCTGATGATCATTCCCATGCGCATGGCCAACTTCAGGGGTACCGTGCTGAATCCGAATAAGGCCTCCGAGCCCATCCGCCAGGACTGGCGGAAACCGAAGGAGGCGTTCCCATGCAGGCGCTCGCCCAAGCGATAAGGCAGCGAGGCGGTGCGGAAGCCCAAATACGGTAGGATGGCGCGTATGATCAGGTGCCGCTCCGGAAGCGTGTTCAGCGCGTCGCAAACCGTGCGGCTGACCATGCGGAAGTCGGAGGCCTGGGGCTGGATGGGAACTTCGGAGACCGCGTTGAAAATCCGGTAGAAGGCGCGCGACAGGAGATTCTTGAAGAAGCCGGATTGGGTCCCCTCGCGAACCATCTGCACCACGTCGAAACCGTCTTCGGCTTTGGCCAGCATGGCCGGCAAAAGGGCGGGAGGATGCTGGAGGTCGGCATCCAAGGTCGCGATGAAACGGCCCCGGGCGGCGCGGTAGCCGGCGCGCAAGGCGTTCTGGTGGCCGGCATTGCGGACGAAGCTGATCAGGCGCACGGTGGCATCGCGTGACGCCAACGATGCAACCTCCCCCCCGGTTCGATCGGTGCTGCCGTCGTCCACGAAGATCATTTCGATGGGAATGCCGACGCAGGCCGCGGAAACCGCCGCGTACAGGGGCCGGACATTGGCCTCTTCATTATGGCAAGGCACGATCACCGAAACGCGCGGCGGCCCCGCGCCGGCCCTGCCGGTTTGCCAATCCCGTCCGTCCATATCCTATCGATTTTAGCATAGCCCTGCCCGGAAAAGGAAGGCGGGCCCCTCCGGTTTTGGGGAGGAGGAGGGTATTTTTCCCGATATGACCCATTCCCCCTTCCGCGTCGGCGTCGTAGGCGCCGGCGGTATAGCTCGCGGGCAACATTTGCCGGGCTGGCGCGGCATTCCCAATGTGAATATCGTCGCGATAGCCGACATCAACAAGGCGGCCGCGTCGGCCGCGGCCATGGAATTCGGGGCCGCCCACGTCTTCACCGATTTCCAGGATCTGCTTAAACTCGATCTGGACGCCGTGGACGTGTGCACCCCCAACCTTTCCCATGTGCCCATCGTCCAGGCCGCCCTGGAGGCGGGCAAGCACGTGATCTGCGAGAAGCCCTTGGCGGTGACCGCGCGCGAGGTGCGTCAGATCGGGGAGCTGGCCGACGCCAAAGGCCTGAAACTGATGACCGCCCAGCATCATCGCTTCGGGGCCGCCGGGCGCGCGGCCAAACGCTGGGCGGAACAAGGCTTCCTCGGGCCCGTCTATCACGCGCGGGTGCGGGCCATGCGGCGCGCCTGGCTGCCGGTTTCCCCCGGCTTCATCGACGCGCGGTTATCCGGCGGCGGTCCTTGCATGGACATCGGCGTGCATGCGCTGGACCTTTGCCTGTGGCTAATGGGATTTCCCGAACCGGCGCGCGTGAGCGGGACGGCGCGGGTGAACTTCGCGAAAGGCAGCGAGATCCCCGGCATGTGGGGGGAATGGAACCGCGAGCTGTATTCGGTCGAGGATTTCGCCGCCGGCTTCGTGCATTTCAAGGGCCCTTCAGGGGGCACCCTGGGCTTGGAGACCGCTTGGCTGGGGCATCAGGCGGAGAACGAAGAGATGGGTTGCCAACTCTTCGGGCTGAAGGGCGGGCTGAAATGGCCCGACGGGCACTTCGCTTCGGTGCAGGGCGGCGTGTTCGCGCAGGGATCCTTGACCTATCCCACCCATGTCGAAAACGCCTACCTCGAGGAGCTGCGCGCATTCCATGACTGCATCGTGAACGGAACGCCGTCCCCGGTGCCGTGGCGGGAGACAGAGAAGGTGATCGCCATCCTGGAGGCGATCTATACGTCGCAGAAGGAAGGGCGGGAAGTGGTCCTGGGTATTTCCTGAAATCGATCCGAGCCGCCTACCCGTACCGCCTTCGCTTCTGGATCGCGTTCCTCTGCGCTTGCGTCCGCGGCGTAATGGCCGATCCGCCCCCGTCCTCCCTCCCCAACCCGGGCCATTTCGGCCTCGATAGTACGCAGGCCTATGGTCATCTCGGGATCCAATTCAATCAAGCCGAGGCCTATGGGCCGGAGGAACGGGCCTGGGGATTGGACAATGCCTTGCAGGGCCTAATCCAGGTCCATGCGTATCGCCTGGCCGGGCGCTTGGGGGCCGCCGCCTTCTTCTCGCAGACGCCTAGTTCCGGGACGGGATCGGGCACAAGGTTGACTAGAGGGCACCTGCGCGTGGGCGAAGCCTCCTTGCGCTGGCGCTTCGGCGGCACGGAGGCGGATGACGGGATCCAGATCGGCCTGACGCCTTTGCAAGGGAATGCCGATGCGATCCTGTTCGGGAATTACCTCGCCCGCTATAGCCCCTATCCCACCGTAGAGGCGCGCAAGCCGGCGGCATGGGATTCCCTGGGGACGCTGGCCCCGCGGGTGGAGGGAATCCGCCTGGCGCTTGGATCCGGCGCCGGTCCCGTGCGCGCCGAAAGCTGGATCGTGAAGGACCAGGACGAAAATGAGGTGGACGCGAAATTTTCCCTTCTCGTCTTCCTGGCCGGCCGGGCTCCGCGCAAGGTGGAATGGGGCCTCGGCCTATCCGCCTACCGCGCCTTTTCCATGCCGCCAAGCCACTCCATCGATCAGCCGGGGAAATCATGTTCAACGCCTTGCGACAGCTCCGGCATTCTCATCGTGGACTCGATCCAAGCGGATACCGTAAAGATCCCGGCCATGCATACCCCGATCTTGATCTCGGCGCGGACCTCCGTCGACATCGCCGCCCTCTTCGCTGCCGATGCTCCGGAAGGGCGCTACGGCGGGCTATTCGCCGAAGCCGCTTTGCTCGGTTGGGAAAACAATTCCTTCTACGCTCCCGATCGCTCCCGCCGCATCGCATGGACGATGGGTGCGCGGCTGCCCACCTTCGGACTGTTGGACTTGTGCATGGTGCAAGGGGAGTGGCGCATCAAGACGGAGACCGTATACGTCCTTTCCATCCTGACCGGTATCCCGATACCCGGGTTCCCGCCCGCCGCGCCC
>JAEKLQ010000087.1 GCA_019509785.1 Fibrobacterota bacterium
GCGAGTGACGTAGCCGATGATCTTGTCGCCCGGCACCGGATGGCAGCAGGTCGCGTAGCGGATGAGCATGTTCTGCATGCCCGAAACCACCACCGAGTTCTCGGACTTGGGCGCGCGCTTGAAGGAAAGCCGCTCCAGCACGCTCGGCTTCTTGCGATTGTGATTCAGCTCCTGCACGAAGCTGGAAATGGACCCCAGGGTGATTTCCCCATGCCCGAGCTTTTCCCACAATTGCTCCCAATCGGCGACCTGGAACTTGTCGGCGAAGGGCTTCAGATCGCTTTGGAATTGGGGCGGGATATGCGCCTGGCGGAACTCGCGCTCCAGCATCTCCTTGCCCAGTTGTATGCTATGCGCGATCTCCTCGGTGCGCATCCACCGGCGGATGGCGCTCTTGGCCTTGGTGGTGGCCACCACCGAGAGCCAATCCTTGGAAGGCCGCTGCGAATCGGACTTGAGGATCTCGACGCGTTCGCCCGTTTGCAACTCGCGGTATAAGGGAACCACGTTGCCATCCACCTTGGCGCCGATGCAATGCAGGCCGATCTCCGAATGCAACGCGAATGCGAAATCCAAGGCGGTCGCGCCTTTAGGCAATTGGACCAGATCGCCCGTAGGCGTGAATACGTAGATCTCGCCCGAGACCAGATCGCCCCGGAACCACTCCATGAACTCGTGGGAATCGGTCAGATCTTGCTGCCATTCCAGGAACTGCTTCAGCCACTTGTTCTCTTTGCCCAATTGCTTGGGCGATGCGCCTTCCTTGTAGCCCCAATGGGCGGCGATGCCCTGCTCCGCGATCAGATCCATCTCGTCCGTGCGGATCTGGATCTCCAGCGGCTTGCCTCCCGGCCCGATCAGGGTGGTATGCAGCGACTGGTACATGTTGGACTTGGGCGTGGCGATGTAGTCCTTGAAGCGCGATTGCAATGGCGTCCACAGGGAATGCATCAGGCCCAGCACGGCGTAGCAATCCCCCACCGTTTTCACGATCACGCGCAAGGCGTAAAGATCGTAGATGTCCTCGAAGCTGCATTGGCGGGACTGCATCTTGTGCCAGATGCTGTACAAGTGCTTGGGCCGCCCGAACACCTTGCCTTCCAGGCCGCTCTTCTTGAGCAGATCCTTGACCGGGCCCAGCACGCTGCGGATGTAGGCCTCGCGCTCCTGGCGCTTCTCCACCACCTTCTTCACCAGGTTCTTGTAGGCGTCCGGATTCAAATGCTTGAAGGCCAGATCCTATGGCCTTCTTGCGATCTTCTTGCATGTAGGACAAGGTTCGCATATTATGCAGGCGATCGGCGAACTTGATCATGATGACGCGGATGTCCTTCGCCATCGAGATCAGCATCTTGCGGAAGGTCTCGGCCTGCTGATCGGCGCGCGACTTGGACTTGATGGCGGAAATCTTGGTGACCGCCTCGACGAGGAAAGCCACGTCGTCGCCGAATTGGGTCTTGATCTCCGAGATGGGGATGCTGGTGTCCTCCACCACGTCGTGGAGCAGGCCGGCGACGATGGTCACCGAATCCATGTTCAGATCGGCCAGCAGCTTGGCCACTTCGAAAGGGTGCTCGGCATAGGGCATCCCGCTCTTGCGGAACTGGTTCTTATGCGCGATCATGGTCAAATCGATCGCCTTTTGGATCAGCTCGCGGTTGAAGTTGGGGCTGCGTTCGCCGATGTAGGCCAGCAGGTTTTCCTTGGCCCGATCCAGGCTCCGCTCGATTTCGGGAGGCTTGATCTCCGGATCGTCAGGGTCCGTTTCCGCCGACGCGGTGTCCACCACGGGGATGGGCGGCGGCAAGGGTTTGCCGTTGGGCAAGGTTTCCGGGACCGGGCTATCGGCTTCATCGAGAACGGCGGGGAGGGCCCCTTCGCCCGCGATGATTTCAGGCACGGCTTCGGAGGTCCCGGTAGCCAGACCGGAAGCCGCGGCTTCGACCGGGGGATTTTCTAGCGCCCGCGGCGCCGGTCTTTGCTTTTCGTCCATGTCCCTTTAATCCCGCGCGAATGCGGTAAGTCCTACTAACATAACACCTTGCATAGGCAAACACCAAGATATTCACGCTTTTTGGGGTTGCGTGGGCCGTAGCGCGGCCACGAGCGCGCCGGATTCGGCCAGCGCGAGGATCAGGAAAGGCACGGGGAGCGTGAAGTACGTGATATCGAAACCGGATTCGTAAAAGGCGGTATGCCATCCTTGGATGATCGCGGCCCGCAGGAAGCAGGCGGTGATGAGGGAAAAGATCAACAGTCCGGCGTTGCGGAACCGGCGGTCGCCGGCAGGATCGGAATAGCCGAGGTAGAGAGCCCATCCGGCCACGGGGAGGAAGAAAGTCATCGGGGCGTACCCCGCCTGCACCAGGAATGGATTATGGATCCGGAAGGCTTCCGCATCCCATAGATAGAAGGGGATAAAGGTGGCGGCCGCTATCAAGCCGGCGATAAGCCCGAAGAGGAAGACCCGGGGGAATCCTTGCGAGCGGATCAAGGATCCCGCGCGCAGCAGGAAAGGCACGGCCGTGATTCCCCGGGTAGCCAGAAGCGCGCCCCAAAAGCAGGCTTCCCTGACGAATCGTCCGGTCGATCGATCCTCCCTGGGCCGGTCCGATGCGTACATGCACCAAGCGGCCACCGTCATGTTCGCGAACAGATCGCTTCTCGCGAGCACCTCGTAATGGAATCCGGGCTGGGAGAGAAGCAGGAGGACCGCGAGGGTCGCGGCCTCCGGTCCGCCACCTACCTTCCGGGACAAGACCGCGAAAGCGGCCAGGGCCGCGAATTGCATCCATCCCACGTCCCCCAGGAAGTAGAAAGGCAAGGCCAATGCGAAGAGCATCGGGAAGCCGCTGATCATATGTCCGAGATGGCTGAGCTTGCCGTACGGGTATTCCCCTCGCGGTATCGCCCCGATGAAATTCCCCAGCGCGCTCCAACGGTCCACTTGCAGGGTCTGCGGATCGACGCGCAGGAAAGCGGGAATGGCCGCCAGGAAATAGGCCCCGATCCAGATCAAGGGACGTCGGAAAAACCGTCGCGGCATTTTGCCGGCCAGCCACGCCATCGCCAAGCAACCAAGAAAATAGGCAGTAACGGGAAGCAGAGGCGCCGTCCCGAAATGGGAGGCGTATTTCCAGGCGAAAAGGCCGCCAGCGGTCGCGAGGCCGGCCAGGCAAACAAGATTCATGGTATTCTCGGAAAGGGCGGATCGGGTACGCGTGGCACACGAAGCAAAGACGGTGCCGAGGACTTCCGGCCGGGAATCAAGGGAATGGGGAAGGTATCGCATCGATACGATGCGTAACTTGACCACCTGGTCCCCGTTTGCGATTCAATTATTGAAGGCTATCGACCCGTCGGCGCGGACCAAGCCGCGGTAGCCGAGAAGAGCCGGACCGGCGCGACGCCGGGGACGGGTAACCTTCCCGTTACCCGCGCGCGGGAATCGGAGGCCGGGGCGGTTCAGCCGCCCTTGGGCTTGAGGCGGCGCAGGTTGGAAATGGCCGATTCGGCCTCGCCGATCAGGAATTCCAGCTCGGCGGCCTTGGAGACCGCTTCCGTGATTTTTTGCTCTTCCTCGGAGGCGTGCCGGATTTCCGATTTCAGATCTTCCAGCATCAGACGCAAATTCTGCATCTGGCTTTGGGCTTCCTGGACCAGGCCGCGTTCGGCGGCCAAGGCCTTGGCCCGCTCTTCCACTTCGGTCATCGCGCCCAGGATGCCTTGCACCGACTCCTGGGTCCGGACCACCATGGATTCCTCGGCCTTGACGGCATCGACCCGGTCCTGGACCGATTTGGCCAGCACATGGAGCGATTCCACCGAACGGCGGGCGTCCTGGATGGCGCCCCGTTCGCCTTTGAGGGCGGTCATCTTGCTTTCCACGTCGGTCACCGTGTTCACTACTTCTTGCATGCGTCCGTCGAGCGCTTCCATGGCCGCGCGCCGACGTTCCAGCTCCCGCATGTTCTCTTCCAACGTCAGCAGGAAACCGTCCACCTTCTTCAGGCGCTCTTCCGCCTGGTGCAGGGTGATCTTATGCCCGCCCACCGCCGACATGGTGCCGGCGATCTCGTCCTGCAAGCCCTTCAGCTTCTGGCGATCCTCCTCGAAGCGGCGCAATAGATCGCCATTCTCCTGGCGGATGCGCTCCTGGACCTTGCCCGCCTCTTCGGCCAAGCCGCGTTGCGCTTCCAGGTTTTCCCGGAACTTGACGTCCTCCTTGCCGATGGCCTCGCGCTCTTCGGCGACGCGAACCAAGGCGGCTTCTACTTCCTTGCCTTTGCGATCGAGCTCGGCCAAGCGGTTCTCCACCGCGCGCACGCGATCGCCCTGATGCGCGATCTCGCGGGCCCGCGAGTCCAGGGCCACGGCGCTTTCCGAGATCTCATCGATTTTCGCGCCCAAAGCGTTCAACGCGGGCTGGCGCGCCAACTGATCTTGCACGCGCGCATCGGTATCGCGGATGAGGGCGTCCAGCTTGCCCATCTTCTTCTCCAGCTCGCCGAACGATTCCAAACGGCCCCGGACGTCCTGGATGCGCGCGTCGGTCTGCCCGATGGATTTGTTCAATCCATCCACGCGGCCGTTGGCCTCGGAGATTTCCTTTTCGCGATGCTTCAGGTATTCCAGATGCGCGAGAACCGCTTCCGCCTGCCCCCGGGCCTCTTCCATCAGGGAGCGCAAGCCTTGCATCTCTTCGCGCTTGGCCTCCAGGGCTTCCATGGCGCGCAGCATTACGGACTCGCCCTGGCGCACGTCCTCCACCTTCTTCTCCACCTTCTTCAGCTCGTCGCCCAGGTGCGAGGCCACCACCAGTTCTTGCTGGAAGCTCTTCACCCATTCCTCCACCTTCGCGATCTTGCCTTCCAGCTTCTCCGCCGAGGCCCATTGCTTCTGGACCTTCTCGACCTTCTTCTCCACCCCCGACAAGGCCTCCTGGAAATCGTCCACCATCTTCTTGGCCGATTCCAGATGCACGTTGTTCTTGAGGATGGTGTTCATGGTCGCATCCATGCTCTTGACGATGTTCCCGGCTTCTTTGGCCCGGGTGCTCGCCTCCTCGATATTCTTCTGGCTCTTCTGGAACTCGGCCAAGCGCGCCTGGAATTCCTGGCCCAAGCGCTCCATCTCCTCGATGCTATGGCGGCTTTGCCGCAGGGTCGCTTCGAAGCGCTCGACTTGCTGTAAGCCCTGCCGCGAATCGCGTAAGCGGGCTTCCAAAGCCTCCACGTTCCCTTGGGCTTCGGCTATTTGCTTGTTCTGCCGCGCCATTTCCTGGACCTTCTGTTCCATTTCCCAGAAGAGGGTCGTCAGGCGCCCGTTCTCCACGTTGGCCCGTTCCACCACCATGCGTTGCTTGGCCAGGGATTGCAGCTTGCCCTCGATCCAGGAACGTTGCGAGCCCACCTGATCCATTTTCCCCTTGAGTTCGAGGATCTCCCGCTGGCGCACGGTCATGTCCTCTATCTCTTTGCGCAGCCCGCGCGAAGTCTGGCCCAGCTCTTCCAAAGTACCGCTTAAGCCCTTCTCCGTTTCCTTGGCCTCCGCGAAGACCTGGGACAACGAGGCGAGTTCTTGGGGGTTAGGCAAGGGGCCTACCACGATGGCCGCGGGCGCGTCGTCGGAAGCCTTCCATTCGGTCAGTACTTCGCGCACGGCAGCCTTGAGATCGGGCAGGGAACGCAGGGCATGGGCCTCGGAGAGCAATCGGTGCAAGGCTTCGTGCCCGCGTTTGAGCCCCTCGTTCTCGCGCGTAAGCGCATCGAGTTCCGCGCGCATGCGGAACTGCTCGGCCATCAAGCCGGCTATCTCCTGCTGCGCGCCCGCGCCGCCCGCCGACCAACCCGCGTATTCGGCCATGTCGGGCGCGGCTCCGCTTTCGTTTTCGCTCTTATCGGCCGGGTTTTCCATGCGTTCACTCCGTTATGATGAGCCATCCCTGCGGGCCTTGGTCCAGCCTGAGGGTTTTGGTTTCCGAGCTGCGTTGCGCGCCGTCCGCGCCTTCGGCCAGGTAATCCTGACGGAAGGAAACGCGCACGCGTCCATAGCATTCCGGTTCGATCTTGGGATCGCGTAGTTCCATTTCGATTTTGGACTTGGACTCGAAGATATGCGCCTTGCGCTCCAGGAAGACGTCCTTGGGTCTCCCGTGGCGATCGCGGAAAGAGGCATCGTAATTGGTGGCGTACGCGTCCAGGGCGCGATTGGACCAGTCGGCGCGCCATTTATCGAGCCGTGCCAGGATCGCCTTGCGATCGGCCTCCGTCAGGGATTGCATGGCCAGATCGGGGAAGTGCTTTTGCTCGTTGGCCACGAAGGCGCGGGCCTCCTTGAGGGCCTTCTCGCGCGCGGCGCTATCGGCCGCGGTCTTGCGGACGTATTTCTCGGCGATGCCCGGGTATTCGCGCTCCAGGCCGACGGTATCGATTTGCCGCGCGGGATCGGGGCCCACGCTATCTGACAGGATTACGACGGGCGTTCCGGCGGTGGCCAGGTTCGCCAGGGCCAGGATATCGTCGTTGGCCAGGGAGATGCAGCCGTGGGTGAAGTTCGGCAAGGTCCCCGCCGGCACGCCGTGGATCCAGATTCCATCGCCGCCCTTGCCTTCGGCTCGATCGGAGGGCCGCGGGTAATTCAAGGGGAAGACCAAGGCGCCGTAGAGCGGTCCCTTCGAAGGTCCCGCCACCATGCCCGTGATCCAGAATTGGCCTTCCGGCGTGCGCGCGTCGCCGCGTTCATCCTTATCGCCGGCGTTGCGGCCGATGGCCATGGGGAACGCGGCGATGCGCGACCAGGTCCCGGCCTTGCGCACGTAGGCGTATAGGGTACGATCTTTTTTGCAGGCCAAGAGCACGTTGGCCTGGGCCGGGAAACGCGCGGGCCCGGATGGTTCCGGGGCAACGGCCGATGGAGCCGCGACCTTAGCCGTAGGCGCCGATGCAGGAGCGGGTGCCGGTGTTGAAGCGGCCGATGGCAGGGACGCGGATGTCAGCGCAGGCGCGGGCGCCAGGGATCCCAGGGCCACCTGTTGCGCCGTAACCGGGTTTGCGGATGGCGATGCCGGTCCCGACATATGACGGGACCCGAGAGGGGCGGAAAGGATTTCGGACGCCGTCGCTTTCACCTCGCTCGCCCCTTGTCGCCAGTCCCAATTCCCGGTCCGTTGATGATGCCAGACGAGAGCGCTCGCCGAGGCCAGGGCCACGATGAGGAGGCCCTTCAGGATGCGCGCTTGCGCGGCGCCGCGCCGACGATAAATGACGTCGCAAGCATCCGCATCGCGGAAGGCTTCGGCAACGGAACGATTATTCCGCCACACTTGGAAACGGATCAAGCCGCGATGGAAGGCGCGGTGGGCCAGATATCCGGGCCGGGATTGGAATCGCATTGAATTCCCATTATACCGCTAGCCCTAAAAGAAGCCAAGCTGGAGAAAGCGAATTGAGGAAGTTGGATGTTTCGGGCTTTTGCCGATCGCGAAGCGACGGGTAAAGTAGATTAAGCGGGACCATGGAAACTCCGAGACCCATTCGGCTTCCGGACCACCTGCGGGCCCGCGCCGCGGGACTTCGCTGTTACGGGCTTACGCCGCCCAAGCGCGGGTTAGACGAAGATAAATTGCGGTCCATTTCGGCCCGGCAGATGGAACGCATCGCCGGGCTCGCGCCCGACGCCCTTATCCTATACGACTTGCAAGCCGAGCCCGGCCGGGCGGGCGGGGAAAGGCCTTTCCCCTTCCTACCTACCTTGGAGCCGATGGACTACGCCCGGGATTTCCTGGCTGGTCTGGACATCCCGAGGATCTACTACAAGTGCGTAGCCAACTTGGACCAGGGAGGATTCGCGGCCTGGTTGCGCGGCTTTCCCGCCGCGCGCGATGCCTGCGTGCTGGTAGGCGCGCCTTCGTCCAGGCACGCCGGCGGGCTGCCGTTGGCGGAGGCCTATTCCCTGCTGGCTTCCTCCCCCATCGCATGCGGCGGCGTGGCCATCGCCGAACGCCACGCGCGCAAAGGCGACGAGGACGAACGTCTCTTGGCCAAGCATGCTTCGGGCTGCGCCTTCTTCGTTTCCCAGACCGTGTACGACGCGGATGGGACCAAATCCCTTCTCTCCGACTGCGCCTTGCGATTCACCGCCGCCGGAATTCCCATGCCGCCCATCCTGCTCAGCTTCAGCCCCTGCGGTTCGCTCAAGACCATGGAGTTCATGAAATGGCTGGGCATCGCCTTCCCGCGCTGGCTGGAGAATGAACTGCGCCATTCGCCGGATATCCTCGCGAAATCGGTGGACCTGGCCGTCCGCAACTTCGCCGACATCGTGGCCTTCGCGAAGGAAAAAGGCGTTCCGGTGGGCATCAACGTGGAAAGCGTCTCCATCCGCAAGGAAGAGATCGACGCCTCCTGCGAACTGTTCCGGCGGTTGTCGGAAATCCTGGAAAAGAAAAAGCCCCCCGCCTTCTAAGCGGAGGGCTTTTTCCCATCTAACGGGACGGCTACGCGTCCCGGCCCGGTCCTAGCCGAGACAGATGTCTTCGATATCGGTGCTCCAGCCTTCCAATTGCTTGATGCGGGAAGGATGTTGCAGCTTCGCCAGGGCTTTCGATTCGATCTGGCGCACGCGTTCCCGCGAGATGCGGTACTTGTCGCCGATCTCCTTCAGGGTCTTCACCAAGCCGTCGTCCAGCCCGAAGCGCATGCGCACGATGGCCTGCTCCTTGGCGTCCAGCGAAGAAAGCACCCCGTCGATCTGCTTGCGCAGCATGCGCATGTTCACGCCCTGCGAAGGCTTCTCGGCGCTCTTGTCCTCGATGAACTCGGAGAAGGTGTTGTTCTGGTCCCCGGTCACGTAATCGTCCAGGGAGATGGGATCCTGGGACACGTCCATCGCCAACTGCACCTTCTTGACGGAACAGCCGACCTTGGTGGCCACTTCCTCGGGGTTCGGATCCTTGCCCGTGCTCTGTTGCAGCTCGCGGCAAACGCGCATCACCTTGCGCACGATGTCCAGCATGTTGGCGGGCACGCGCACCGTCTTCGCCTTGTCGGCGATGGCGCGGGTGATGCTCTGCTTGATCCACCAGGTGGCGTAGGTGGAGAACTTGTAGCCCTTGGTATAATCGAAATTCTCCACCGCGCGGATGAGGCCACTGTTGCCTTCCTGGATCAGATCGATCAACTCCAGGCCCTTGCTGGTGTAACGCTTCGCGATCGAAACCACGAGACGCACGTTGGCCTCGACGATTTCCTCTTTGGCGCGGTCGCGCACCACTTCCCATTGCCTGATCCTGCGCAGATGCTCGATCTGCTGCTCGCTGTTCCCCTGCTCTTCCTTGTACTTCCCCACCAAGCGGTCGATTTGCTTGTGGTTCAGCTTGAAGGCGATGCAATCGTTCACCAGGCGCAGTTCCAGGTTCTCGATTTCCGAGGCCAGGGCCTGCTGATCGCCCCCGTTCTCGCGCATATCCTGGTACTGGATCTGCTGTTCCTCGAGCTTGGTGTAATTCTTGCGCAGCCGCATGATGGCCGCGATGGCTTTCTCTTTCTCCGACTCGTAGACCTTGGGATCGGTCCAGGCGTCGTTATCGATTTGGAGGATCTCCTCGATGCGCAAGTCCTCTTCGATCACCTGGCGCCCCAGGTCCAGGACGTTGGCCACCATGGGCTTGGATCGGAAGATGATGGCGCCGATGCGCTTCTGCACCTCTTCGATGCGTTTCGCGATGTTGATCTCCTCTTCGCGCGAGAGGAGGGGAACCTTGCCCACCGAGTTGAGGTAGACCCAGGTGGGGTCATTGTAACGCGCGAGCTTCTTGAGCGTGTCCGGCTTGGTCGGCTTACGCGCCTTGACCGCGAATTCCGAGACCTGCACGCGCTGGTCGACGAAGAACTGCCGTAAGGTCGCGTATTCCTCGTCCGACTTGGACAAGGCCTTGATCTGGTTTTCCGCGATGAACCCTTGCAGCTTGGCCTGCTTCTGAAGACGCCGCAGTATTTGTCCGTCCAGTTCGTTCATAGGGTTAACCTCTGCCTTTGGTTTGAAGCTCTAGAATGCGCTTTTTGAATTCCAGGTGCGCCGCCAAGTCGCGCTCCCGTGCCGTGCGCTCGGCCTGCTTTCGCAGCCAGCGCAATTCCAGGGCCCGCGCCAGGTCCTGGAAATGCCTACGTTCCTGTTCCGGATCCACGCCTTCGGTGATCCGCAAAGCCGCCAATGCCTCTTGTTGCGCCTGGTTCAGGCGCGTCGCGAATTCCCTGATCGAGAAGCCGCCCTGCTCTTCCACGAAGCCGAACATGTGATCCACCAGGTCCCGCACCAGATCCACCTGGAACCATTCCAACTTGATCGCGTCCAAGGCGGAATGGGCCAAGGCCGGGGAGGATATCAAGGCCTGGAGCATTTGCCATTCGGCCAGCGCCTCGTCCCGCGGACGTCCCCCGGGCACCGGGCCAGCGAAGACGGCCACCAGATCGGCCCCGCCCGCCCCGGCGTCCGCGGAAACGTAGGCGTGCGCGCCTTGCGGGTCCCGCGCGCTGGGGCGCGCGACTTGCACCCGGATCGATTTCAAGCCGAGCTTCTTGCGCAGCTCTTCCAGGTATTGCTCCCGCACGCTGGGCGAAGGCATGGTCTGCAAGAGCGCCAGGCACTCTTTCAGGAGGCCGTCCTTCTCTTCCGGGCTCATGGCGTCGATGGGTTTGGCCGCGTAGCGCAAAAGGAAGGCTACGATATCCTCGCCTTGGGAAAAAAGTTCGCGCACCTTGTCCCCGCCGAACTTGCGGGTGAAGCTATCCGGATCTTCCGGGGAAGGCAGCACCGGCACGCGCACTTCGATTCCTTCGGACAGCAAGGGCTCCAGGCTGCGGCGCACGGCCTTGCGCCCGGGCTCGTCGCCGTCCAGGAAGAGATAGGCTTTGCGGCAGAAGCGGGACAGGATGTGGACGTGCTCTTTGGTCAGGGCGGTGCCGGAAACCGCCACCACGTTACGGATGCCCGCCTGCCATAAGGCGAGCAAATCCATATAGCCTTCCACGATCACGACTTCGCCGGCCTTATCCATCGGGTTGCGCGCGAAGTTGAGGCCGTAGAGGACCTTGCTTTTATGGTAGAACGCCGATTCCGGCGAGTTGACGTATTTCGGCTGATGCGGGTCCTTGGGCGCGCCTTCGACGGCCAGGATGCGGCCCCCGAATCCGATCACGTGGCCGCTGAGGTTCCAGATGGGGAAAATCAGGCGCCCGCCGAAACGGTCATAGACACGGCCCCCGGCGGTCTCGCCCAGGATGCCCGCGTCCATGAGCGCCTGGTTGGGAATCCCCTTGCCGGCGGCCCGCTTCAGCAATTTCTCGGAGGTGGGCGGCGCATAGCCCAGCTGGAACTGCTTACGCGTCTCTTCCGAAAAGCCGCGCTTCGCCAGGTATTCCAGTACCTCCGGATGCGCGGCCAATTCCTCTTGGTACAGTTGGCAGGCCAATTGATTGGCGGCCAGGGCCTGGCTCGCCTTGCCCTTATCGCCGTCGTCCTTGGAGAAGGCGATGTGCTCGGGGATGTTCACGCCGGCGCGGGCGGCCACCAGTTTCAGGGCGTCCAGGAAGTCGAGCTTCTCGTACTCCTGCACGAATTTCAGGACGTCGCCGCCGGCCCCGCAGGCGAAGCATTTGTAAATGCCCATCTGAGGCGTCACGTTCATGCTGGGGCTGCGATCATGATGGAACGGGCACAAGCCGAGATAACGCGATCCGGCCTTCCTGAGGGGCACGTATTGCCCGATGACCTGCACGATATCGGCGTTTTCCTTCACTTGCAGGATAATGTCGCGCAAGGTGGAAGTCAGGGGAGGCTCCGATCGCATAGGGGGATAGGCATGCGCGGCGTCATGCCTTGCGGTCCCCGTCCCGATGGGAAATCGGTTTCGGGATCGATGCTCCGGATACGCACACGCAGTCCGCGTCGGCAATCCGATACCCCCTGCCCTGAGTCGAAAATAAGTGGAACTCTTCGTCAAAAGCCATTATTCAATTCCCAAGGATCGCTATGCAACTTGAATTTTTTAGGCATCTTTAGGGTTTACCGATCTTACCGTTCGCATGCAGGGGAGTAGCTTTGCCATCCATGGGTTCCTTGTCCGAGGCTTCCCGCATCCTTGAATATAATGCCATGCCCCCCGTTTTGGTCCTCGGCGTCCCCGGCGTTCCCGGATTCAATGCTTTCCTAGGACTGAGCGCCTATTACCCGGGTTCTGTTCTGGGCCTCGCGCCCCCCCACGTCCCGGAACTCCGGGTCCCGGAATCCCCTTGGGGCCGCAGCCTGGTGCCCGCCGATCCCGAGGATATCCATGAACTCGCGGCCGTATGCGAAGCCCATAACATCAAAACGGTAGTGGACGCCTCCGGCTGGTGCGCGCTCCGTTCCTGCGAGATGGACCCCGTCCTGGGGCGCCGTCTCAATGTCGCCATCGGCCTCAACGCCATGCGCGTCGCCCGGGATCGGGGGGCCCGCCTCATCCGCTTGTCGACCGATCTCGTCTTCGACGGCAACCCGCGCCGAGTCGCGGACGGGACGATGGCGTTGGGAAACTATCGCGAAGATGATTTTGTCAACCCTGTCACGGTTTATGGCAAATTGATGGCGGAAGCGGAAGCGGCCATCCTGGAGGGCTACCCGGAAACCCCGGTGCTGCGCGTCGCCTTGCCCATGGGCCCTTCCCTGAACGGCCATGCCGGGGCCATCGATTGGATTGAATCCCGCTTCCGAAAGGGCAAACCCGCGACCCTCTATTTCGACGAAGTGCGGAGCAACCTTTACGCCCAGGATCTGACGAGGGTGATCGCCGCGTTCTGCGAAAACGATGCGAGCGGCATTTGGCACGTAGGCGGCCCGCTCCCCTTAAGCCTGTATCGCATCGCCCAGGTCATCAATCGCCTGGGGAATTATCCGCCGGAATTGCTGATGGGCTGCCCGCGCGCCGCGGCCGGCCCCGTGCCTCCGCGCGCCGGTGACGTTTCCATGGACACGTCCAAGCTGCTAAGCCTCCTCGGCGATAATGCCATCAACCCCTGGCCGTTCCATCCCGCGCACGTACCCGCCGACGACGGCTGGCATGGCCGGCGGGATCGGGCCTTCCCTCCCGACGCCATCGCGCGGTACCTGTGCGGGTACGGAACGGCTATCCCCGGGGTGGTTTTTTAACTAAATTCCCCCCGTTCGCGTCGTTAATAGCCTCCTTGGAAACGGGTTCAGCAGAGCATGACCACAGCATCGAATTCAGCGCCGGCCAACGGCTTCGGCATCCCATTCCTGACCGGCAAGCAGATCCGCCAGGGCTTCATCGATTTCTTCATCTCCAAAGGCCATGTCTACGTGCCCTCGGCGCCCGTGGTTCCCCACGACGATCCCACCCTGCTCTTCACGAATGCGGGCATGAACCAATTCAAATCCGCCCTGCTCGGCGACAATCGCGAGGGCTGGAAGCGGGTGGCGAACTCGCAGAAGTGCATCCGCGTTTCCGGCAAGCACAATGATCTGGACGAGGTCGGGCGCGACACCTACCACCACACCTTTTTCGAAATGCTCGGGAACTGGTCCTTCGGCGACTATTACAAGAAGGACGCCATCCGCTGGTCCTGGGAACTCTTGACCGAAGTCTGGAAGTTGCCCAAGGATCGCCTCTTCGCCACCATCTACCAGGACGACGACGAGTCCGAAGCCCTGTGGAAATCCGAAACCGACATCCCCCATGACCGTATCATGCGCTTCGGGGCCAAATCCAATTTCTGGGAGATGGGCGACGTCGGGCCCTGCGGCCCCTGCACGGAAATCCATTTCGACATGGGCGACCCGGCCACCCGCGAGGCCACCTACAAGGATCCCATCCAGGGCGTGAACGGGCCCAACGCCCGCTACATCGAACTGTGGAACAACGTCTTCATGCAGAGCGAACGCCTGCAGAACGGCGACCTGAAGCCGCTCAAGAACCAGAACGTGGATACGGGCATGGGCTTCGAGCGCGTGGTCTCGGTGATCCAAGGCAGCGGCTCCAACTACGAGACCGACGTGTTCCAGCCCATCATCGGGAAGATCGCTTCCCTTTCCGGAGTCGCCTACTCCAAGGGCCCCGAAGGCACGCCCCACCGCGTCATGGCCGATCATCTACGCGCCCTGTCCTTCGCCATCGCCGACGGCGCTACTCCCGGCAACGAAGGCCGCGGCTACGTACTCCGCCGCATCCTTCGCCGCGGCAGCCGCTTCGCCCGCAACTTAGGGCAACGCGAACCCTTCATCTGCAAGCTGGTCGCAACCCTGGCCGAAACCATGGGCGATGCATATCCCGAACTGGCGCAGCGCCGGTCCTATATCGAGCAAGTGATCAGTGTCGAAGAAGAGCGGTTCATGCGGACCCTGGACCAGGGCCTGGACCGCTTCGCCAAAATCGCCGCCGAGACCAAGAGCAAGAACTCGCCCGCCATCGGCGGCGCCGAAGTGTTCACCTTGTACGATACCTACGGCTTCCCCGTCGATCTCACGCGGGTGTTGGCCGAAGAGCAGGGCCTCACCATCGACGAGGCCGGCTATACCAAGCATATGGAGGAACAGCGCGAACGCGCGCGCGGGGCCGCCAAGTTCGACGGGAGTTTCGCCAGCGACGAGGGCTGGACCCTGCTCTCCCCCACCTTGGACACCGAGTTCATCGGCTACGAAACGCTGGCGGCCGAGGTTTCGGCCCGCCGTTTCCGCGAGCATGGCGACCAAATCCTGGTGGTACTCGACAAGACCCCGTTCTACGCCGAGGCTGGCGGACAGGTGGGCGACTCCGGCACCCTCACCGGCAAGCCCGGTCCTACGGGCCAGCCCGCGATCGAGCTCAAGGTGGTCGATACCGTGAAGGTGTTCGACATGATCGTGCACAAGTGCGAATTGCTGGGCGGCATCCTTTCCGCCGATACCATGAAATCGCTCTCAGCCAAGGTGGACGGCGAAGGACGTTTCCGCACCGTGCGGAATCATAGCGCTACCCATCTGCTGCATTCGGCGCTGCGCAAGGTGCTGGGCTCCCATGTTCAGCAACAGGGCTCGCGGGTGGCGCCGGATTCCCTCCGCTTCGACTTCACGCATTTCCAGGCCATGACCCCTGAGGAAATCCGCCGCGTCGAATACGAGGTCAATCTCCGCATCGAAGAGAACCATCCTATCCGTTATGCCGTCCACGGCATCGAGGAAGCTAAGAAGATGGGGGCCATGGCCCTGTTCGGCGAGAAGTACGGCGACCGCGTCCGCGTCATCACCATGGGGGAGGTGAGCATGGAACTGTGCGGCGGCACCCACGCCCGGGCCACCGGGGACATCGGTTTCCTGAAGATCGTATCCGAAAGCTCGATCGCCTCGGGAGTGCGCCGCATCGAAGCCGTAACCGGCCTGGGCGCTCTGGAGTTGGCCCAGAAGCAGCAGATCACCCTCGCCGAAGTGGGCAAGGTCTTCAAGGCCAAGCCCGGCCAGGAAATCGAACGGGCGGTAGAAGCCACGGCCAAGATCAAGACTTTGGAAAAAGAAGTACTGGAACTGCGGCAGGCCCAGGCGCGTTTGCAAGCCCTGGCCTTGGTGGCCGAAAAAGGCAAGACCATGAACGGGGCGACGGTACTCGTGCACAAACTGGACGAGAAGACGTACCCGAAGGAGAGCGTTGCGCATCTGGTGGACGGCCTGGCCGCCCACTTGCGGAACGGCGTGGCCGTACTGACCCAGACCTCCGGCGATTCGCTTTCGATTTACGCCGTAGCGGGCAAGGAGGCCCAGGCCAAGGTGAAGGCCGGCGATCTCATCAAGGCCATCGGGCCGATTGCCGACGCGCGCGGCGGGGGCAAGCCGGACCGGGCCCAAGCGGGCTCCAAATCGCCTGAAAAGGAAACGCTGGTCCTGGCCGAAGCCGAGAAGTACCTTAAGCAAGCCCTGGGAGGATGATGCAAGCCGGTCCGATCGAAAACCGCCTGGTCCAAAGCCTCGAGAAGGCCCGCAGCCTCTTTTTCGTGCTGCTCGATCCGGATTCCGATTCGGCCGATGGCATCATCGAATCGGGCCTTCGCGCCGCCAAGCACGGCGCCGACGCCCTCCTCCTGGGCGGCTCCTTCGTGGGCAATCCCAACTTCATGCGCATCGCCCAGGGGATCAAGAAGGAAACCCAGGTCCCGGTGATCCTGTTCCCCGGCGGCTGCTCCCACGTTACCCCCGGCCCGGACGCCATCCTCTTTACCACCTTGATCAGCGGTCGCAATCCCCAGTACCTCATCGACGAGCAGGTGAAAGGCGCCGTGCTGGTGCGCGGCCTCAAGATGGAAGCCATCCCCACCGCCTACCTCTTGATCGAATCGGGCCGCACCACCGCGGTCGAATTCATCAGTAACACCCGCCCCATCCCGTCCGATAAGCCCGCCATCGCGGCCGCGCACGCCATGGCCGCCGAACTGATGGGACAGCGCTGGGTTTACCTGGAAGCGGGCTCGGGCGCCCTCAATGCCGTACCAACGAAGATGGTGCAAGCCGTGCGCGCCTCCGTGCAGATGAAGGTGATCGTGGGAGGCGGCATCCGCACGCCCGAGCAGGCGCAGGAACGCGCGGAAGCGGGAGCGCATGCCATCGTGGTGGGGAACCACTTCGAGTCCAACCAGGACGAAGGGCTAATCAAGGCTTTCGTCCAAGCCGTTCACGGCAAGTGAGATAAACGGAATAACGGCAGGGTCGCAGGCCAGTAACCCGTTAGCTCCGGAGGATGAAACCTCCCCAAAGCATCGAATCCGCTTCCGTGCCACCCAGGTCCGGAACGACGCCTGCGAATGCCGGGGCGAATGCCTACCGTCTCGAAATCGGGCGCCAGTTTGATCATCGGGAATATCACTTCGCCGTTGAAGAAAGCGCCTACGAGGATCCCGCCCCCATCGCCGGCCGGTCTGAAATAGGCCGGAGCCCCCGACACGCCCGGAACCTGAATCTCCTTCTGATCCCCGTTCGGATACTGGACGAAGAGAAACGGCGCGTTGCCGTGGCAGTCGGACCAAGCCACTAAGTTCCCATGCCCATCAGGCACGGTCGGTAATGTCCCGCAGCGCGTACTGAAATCCGTCCTGGCGTGGGAGGCGGCGGGTACGGTGCCGGGTTCCTCCGGCGACCAGAGCAATTCCAGGTAATGGGAGGCCAGATAAGGGCCAGGATCATCGCGGATATCGTCGGACCAGTCGTGCAGCAGGACTGTTAGCATCCCATCGGGACGGAGCCCCAGATTTTCGATTTCGTGGTCTTGAGAGACTGATGTCCAGGTGCTTGCCTCATGCCCGGATCCGCTGTGGACCGAACGAATGAGAGGATAGCCCGACCGGGCCACGATTTTCCCGTCTTGGCGCACGCGGAACAAGGTCAAGGTATCGCTCGACAGGACCTGGTTCGGATCCATGGGCGCCGGGTTCGCCAAGACCAAACCGAGAAGCCTTTCCTCGCCGTTGCCATAAGGGATGGCGCTGATGGGATTGGGGAAGAAGACGCTGTTCGGAAGCAATACCCTTCCGCCGAGCGGAACCAGGATAAAGCTTCCGGGAACACCTTTACTGGTCACATCCTGCAGAAGGGCGGTATCCTGATCCGCTCCTTTAATCCAGGATACGGCCATCCATATGGAGCCCATCGGGAGAATCGCGCGCACGCTCGATGACCCGGGCCTCGTCTCCAATCCGGCCCGCGATATTTCGGTTCCATTCGAATCCAGATGCACGACCATCGGGCGCTTGATAGTCGATGCGGTATCGGAGGCAGAATCCCTAACGGCCAGGTAGCCGCCTTCGACGAATGCGATGGGACGGCCCAAGGGGATTTGGTCCTGGAGTATGCCATAGGCATTGTATCTAAGGAGAGTCGTTAAATTCGTTTCGCCCGAATACTTGATTCCCGCGAATCCCGATCCGAGGGCGAAGGCGGTATCCATTTGATAGAGCGGATCGTGCATATGCGGAGGTCCGGTCAGATCCTGCCTCCAAAGCACGTTCCCGCTGGTATCGAAACCGACGCCCCAGGAACCCCCTTCCGCAAGCGCGAGATATCCTCTCCCGGGGAATTCGAATGCCTGCTTGAAATTTGGAACCATTCCGACTGTTCGCGGATGAATACCGCTCTTCACTGCGCATTTTCTTTGGCTTCGGCTGTCACGCAAGCGCCCTCTCAGACCTGGCTTTGCGCCCGCCCCTGCCGCTCCCCCGGCGACGCCAGCCACGGCAGCGGCGGCGCCTTCACGCCCGCGTATTTCTTGCGGTAGGCGCTGGGCGACATGGCCATCTGGGCCTTGAATTGGCGATTGAAGTGCGACAGATCGTAAAAGCCGTTATTGAGGGCGATGTCCGAGATGCGCTCGCTGCCTTCGGCCAAGGCCTGGCAGGCCGCGTGGATGCGGACCATGGTGATGTACTTGAGCGGGGAGATCTTGAAAAGCGATTTGAAGCGCCGTTCGAATTGGCTGATGGAAAGGCAAACGATGGAGGCCAGCTTGGCCATGTCGATGGATTCGGGATAATGCTGCATCACGTATTCGAAGACTTCGCCCATCTCGGTGAAATGGCGCGAGCCCGATTCCATCTTCTTGATGTCGCGCGTGATGCCCGCCAGCCCGATGATAGTGCCGTCCTCGTGCCGTACCGGGATCTTGGTGGTGGAGTACCAGTCCGTCGCCTTGCCGGTATGGATCACCAGCTCGATGATGTTCACCAACGAATCGCCGTTCTGCATGACCTGATGATCGTCGCGCAGGTATTTTTCGGCCAGGTGGCGCGGGAACACGTCCAAATCGGTAAGCCCCACCACGTCTTCCGGCTTCTTGAAACCGCACTTCTCGGCGAAGATGCGGTTGGCCATGGTGAAGCGGCCGTTCAGATCCTTCGCGAACAGGAAAACGTCCGCCAAATGCTCGAAGAGCTCGAGCAAGGCTGATTTTACCCCGGGCTCGTCGGAGTTCCAGGCCCCCGCTTGCTTCAATTTCCCTCCCGGCTTACCGACACGCCATCGAACAAATACCGCCCAGGCGCAGTCCGCGCAAGATATAAACATAGGCCGGCTTTGCCGTTTTCCTGCTCATTTCGGCTTCCCCCTAATCCCGCTGCGACCCCGTCCTAGCGAGAAATCGCCATTTTGGCTATAATAATGGGCCTTCTGGCTTGACCGGATCGGGGGTGATAATTAACTTTTCACCTCCATAATTTTTCAAGTTACATAGGGATGCCATGAAAACCGTTACGGTGAATCCGAAGTCCGTTGCCAAGAAGTGGTACATCATCGACGCCACGGACATTGTTCTGGGCCGCCTGTCCACTAAAGCCGCCTCCATCCTCATGGGGAAGCACAAGGCCTCGTGGGCCCCGAATGAAGACATGGGCGACTTCGTCGTCGTCGTCAACGCGGACAAGATCGCGTTGACCGGTAAAAAGCGCGAGACCATGCGCTATTTCAACCACTCCACCCATCCGGGCGGACATCGCACTTTGACCGTGGCCCAGGCCCAGGCCATCCGCCCCGGCTATCCGGTCCGTTATGCCATCAAGGCCATGTTGCCCAAGACCATCCTGGGCGATCACATGGGCCGCAAGCTTTTCGTTTACGGTGGCGAAAGCCATCCCCACGCGGCCCAAAAGCCCGAGGCGCTGGCTGTCAAGTAAAGCCGGCCGAAATTCACAGGAGGATACCCCCATCGCAACCCAGGATTCAATTCGAGCCACCGGACGCCGCAAGACCGCCATCGCGCGGGTGATCATCAAGCCCGGCACCGGCAAGCGCATCATCAATGATCGCACTTTCACCGAGTTCTTCGCCAACGCCATCCGCGAGATGATCGTTGAGCAGCCCCTCACCATCCTCAACCTGAACAAGCAGTGGGACGTCATCGTCACCTCCAAGGGTGGCGGCGTGAACGGGACCGCCGGAGCCGTCCGGCTCGGCATCGCCCGCGCCCTGGTGGCGTTCAAGCCCGAGTATCGCGCCGCCATGCGCGAGCACGGCCTCATGACGCGCGACTCGCGCGCCGTGGAACGTAAGAAGTACGGAAAGTCTGGAGCCCGCCGCAGCTTCCAGTTCTCCAAGCGCTAATAGAGATAGAGAGAAAAGAGAGAAGAATGCCTGTACCCGAAATCAAAGAGATGTTGGAGGCGGGTGTCCATTTCGGGCACTTGACCAAGCGCTGGAACCCCAAGATGAAGAAATTCATCTTGACCGAGAAAAACGGGATCTACGTCATCGATCTGGCCAAGACCCAGGAATGCCTGAACAAGGCCATCGAAGCCGTCAAGCGCATCCGGCACTCCGGCAAGTCCATCCTCTTCGTCGGCACGAAGAAGACCATCAAGGACTGCATGAAGGAAGAAGCCGTCCGCTGCAACATGTACTACGTGACCGAGCGCTGGCTGGGCGGCATGTTGACCAACTTCTCCACCGTCAAGAAGTCGATCAAGCGTTTGGAAGATATCGAGAAGATGGAAACCGACGGCCTGTTCAACGAGCTGACCAAGAAGGAAGTGCTCGCCCTGAACAAGGAACGCGGCAAGCTCGAAGGCATCTTCTCCGGTATCCGGAACATGAAGTCCCTGCCGGGCGCGCTGTTCGTGGTCGATTCCGAGCATGAGGAAATCGCCGTTCACGAAGCCAACCGCCTCAAGATCCCGGTCATCGCCATCGTGGATACCAATTCCGATCCGGACAAGGTCGCCTTCCCGATCCCTGGCAACGACGACGCCATCAAGTCCGTGGGCCTTTTGACCCGCGTCATTTCCGATGCCATCGTGGGCATCCAGGCTCCCATCGCCGAAGACGGCAAGACCACCGCCGCCCCCGCCCTGGCCGAGGTGCTGGAAGGGGCCGAGTAATGGCGGAAGTCACCGCTCAGACCGTGGCCGAGCTTCGCGAGAAGACCGGTCTCGGCATTCTCCAATGCAAAAAAGCCCTGACCGAAACGGCCGGGGACATGGAGAAGGCGATCGAGTTCCTGCGTAAGCAAGGGGCCGCCGTGGCCGCCAAGCGCGTGGGCAAAGAGACCAAGGAAGGCAAGATCGTCCTGGCCGCCGCAGCCGATGCGGTAGCCGCCGTGGAGATCAACTGCGAGACCGACTTCGTCTCCGCTTCCGACGACTTCAACGCCTTCGCCTCCAAGGTTTCCCGCTCCATCCTGGAGAAGAAGCCCGCGGATCTCGAGGCCCTCAAGGCCTTGCCCCTGGACAACACCACCTTGGGCGAGGTGAATACCGCCGTCATCGCCAAGATCGGCGAGCTGATCACCATCCGCCGCTTTCTCATCGAGAAGGTGGGAGCCAACGAACTGGCCGAAACCTACTCCCATGGCGGGGGCAAGATCGGCGTCATCGTGAAGCTCGGGTTCCAAGGGACGCTCAAGGACAAAGGCGCCTTGTCGTCGGTCGCGAAGGATCTGGCGATGCAAGTCGCCGCCAGCATGCCCATCGCCATCGAGCCGAAGGACGTTCCCGCTTCCGTCATCGAGAAAGAACGCGAAATCGGCCGCGAGCTGACCCTCAAGGAAGGCAAGACCGGCGACATCGTGGAAAAGATCGTCGAAGGCAAGGTCCAGAAGTTCTACAAAGAGAACTGCCTGGTGAACCAGGTATACATCAAGGACAATAAGACGACTATCGACAAGTTGCTGGCTGCTACGGCCAAGTCGCAAGGGCTGGACTCCCTCAAGGTCCTCGCCTTCCACCGGCTGCAACTGGGTCAATAGGCCCATGTCGCAACTCCGCTACAAGCGAGTCCTCCTCAAGTTGAGCGGGGAGGCGTTCGCAGGCAAGCCCGATAGCGGGAACGACGGCGGCATCGACCCCGAAACTATCCGCTCCATCGCCGAAGAGGTCGCCCAGGTCTACCAGAGCGGGGTCCAGGTCGGCGTCGTGATCGGCGGCGGCAACATCATCCGCGGCGCAACCCTCAGCAAGGTCGGCTTCGATCGCGTATCGGCCGATCAGATGGGCATGCTGGCCACGGTCATCAACTGCCTGGCCATGCAAGACGCCCTGGAAAAGCTGGGCATCTTCACCCGCGTGATGAGCGCCATCAAGATGTCCTCCATCGCCGAGTTCTACATCCGCCGCCGCGCGGTTCGCCACCTGGAAAAGGGGCGCATCACCTTGTTCGCGGCCGGTACCGGCAACCCGTACTTCACGACGGATAGCGCCGCCACCTTGCGCGCCATCGAGACCAATTGCGACATCATCATGAAGGCCACCAATGTGGACGGGATCTACGACAAGGATCCGAACAAGCATAAGGATGCCGTGCGCTACGAGACCATCACCTACACCGAGGCCATCAACCGGCAGCTCAAGGTAATGGATACCTCCGCGTTCGCCCTCTGCCGCGAGAACAACATTCCCATCTTGGTGTTCAACATGAACGTGCCGGGCAACCTGGTGAAGGCGGCCCGCGGCGAGAAGATCGGAACCCTGGTCAACGGCGGCGAGTAAGCCGAACGCCGGAGAAAAAGCCATGCTCGACGAGAAGTCCATCAGGGAGCGCATGCAGAAGTCGGTGGACGCGGTTCGGCGCGACCTCGCGAAGATCCGCACCGGCATCGCCTCGCCCTCCATCCTCGACAACGTTTTCATCGACTATTACGGCACCCGGACGCCGATTCCGCAGGCCGCCGCCATCTCCGTTCCCGAGCCCCGCACCTTGGCCATCAAGCCGTGGGACAAGAGCCTGATGGGGCTCATCGAGAAGGCTATCCAGGCCAGCGACATCGGCATCAATCCCGTCAACGACGGCACCTACATCCGCCTGAACATGCCCGTCCTGACCGGCGATCGCCGCAAGGACCTGGCCAAGCAGGCCAAGAAGATCGGCGAAGAGGCCAAGGTCGCCATCCGCAACATCCGCCGCGACGAAAACGACCGACTCAAGCGGGAACTCACCGGCGCCGGCCACTCCGAAGACGAGTTGAAGGGCTGGCAGGAGAAGGTCCAGGTCATCACCGACAAGTTCATCGCCGAAGTCGACAAGGTGATCGCGGACAAGGAAAAGGATATCCTCACCGTCTGACTATGGAAGCCGTCGTCCACAGGCCGCAGCGGGGGACGGCGTGAAGGAGCCTCCTTCCCATATCGCCATCATCATGGACGGTAACGGGCGCTGGGCCAAGAAGCGCATGCTCCCCCGGGTCATCGGCCACCGCGAGGGGACCAAGGCCACCAAGAAAATCGTCCGCGCCTGCGGCGAGCTCGGCGTCAAGCACCTTACCATCTACGTCTTCAGCTCCGAGAACTGGGAGCGCCCCCTCCCCGAGGTGGACGCGCTGATGAGCTTATTGGTGGACATGGTGCGCCAGGAAATCGAAGACCTGATGCGCAACAACGTCAGGCTTTGCGCCTTGGGGAATCTTTCCCGCCTTCCCGATCTCACCCGCCGCGAGTTGGAATGGGGTATCGAGCGCACCAAGGGCAATACCGGGCTGCAACTGAACCTGGCCGTCTCCTACGGCGGCCGCGAAGAGATCCTGGATGCCGCCAGGGCCCTGGCCGAAAAGGCGAAGCGCGGCGAGCTCGATCCCGCGGACATCGATGAACATGCTTTCCGTTCCTGCATGTACCTGCCGCAAGTGCCCGATCCGGAGCTTTTGATCCGCACCGGAGGCGATCAGCGGATCTCCAACTACTTGCTCTGGCAAATCGCTTACACCGAGCTCTACGTAACGCCCACGCTTTGGCCCGACTTCGACAAGGAAGGCCTGCTCGAAGCCATCGAAGAATACCATAGCCGCCAACGCCGCTTCGGCAAGGTTCTGGAAGGCTGAGTGCAAGGTTCTGATAACGTGACCGAAGGCGCTGAAAAACGTAGCTCCATGTCCAACCTGACCTTAAGAATCATCTCGGCCGCAGCGATGATCGTGATCATCTACGGCCTGCTGGTGGCTTCCTTCGTGACCCGCTGGGCCGCCCTCGCCTTGATCATAGCCATCGGGGCTTGGGAGTTCGCCCGCATGGTCAACGTCAAATACCGCGGGCCCGCGGTGGCCTGGGTCGCGGGCCTGATCGTGTTCGCCTTCGCCATTCCCTATTATCCCGGGCTCATGGACGATGCGACCGGGGTGGCGGCCACGCCGGCGGCATGGATTTGGGCCTTGAGCATCCTTTCGGTACTCGCATTCACCCTGCTGGGGTTCCGCTATCTCGACATCGACGGGATGGCGCCCTGGATCTATATGCAGATTTTCGGCTGCGCCTACTTCGGCCTCTACGCCTCCGCCTTGTTCGGCCTTTTGCAGCCGCATACGGGCTGGCGCGGGATCTTCCCGTTGATCATGATCCAGATCGCGATCGCCGCGGCCGACACCGGGGCCTATTTCGTCGGGCGGAAATTCGGGAAGCGGAAACTCGCGCCCTCTATTTCGGCCGGGAAGACTATCGAGGGCGCTTATGGCGGCACGGCATTTACGGTGCTGGTGACCGTATTGCTCGGTCCCAAGCTCTTGCATACGGGGCTGGCCGCGAATTTGGGCCTGGGCCTGGCCCTCGCCTTGACCGCCGTTTCAGGCGACCTATTCATATCCGTCCTGAAGCGCTACGTGGGCATGAAGGACTCGTCCAACCTGATCCCCGGCCACGGTGGCATCCTCGATCGTTTCAACTCGCTTATCTTTTCCGCCCCGGTCGCCCTGTTTTATCTCCAGATCGTCCAGGGCTAACCGAACTTCGGGGTCCCGAACGGTGCTCTTGATCAGTACCGGCCCTGGTTCGGATGGGATTCCTCAATCCTTCCGGTATACGGTGGGCTGGCCATCTTCCATCAGGGTCCAAGCGCTGCCCTTCACGTCGATGTCCGCCTCCCTGGTTTTCGGCTCGCTGCAATCCGTCGAGGTCTCCAGGAGCGTAGCGGCATCCTTATAGGTGCAATCCGTCTTGGTACTGACCAGCTTCCCGTCCGTCACCGACCAGGACTGGTACTCTTTCACGATTTCCACGTAGTCGTTGGGGGCGTCGAGCCCGGTGGCGAGGCGCTTGGAGAGAAGCAGGGTATGGTCCGGTTCGATATCCAAGGTGACCTTGATATCCGTCGGATCGGGCGGGGTTTTCCCGGTCGGAATATTGGTGCGCCAAATGCCGATCACGGTGGCCTCCGTGGCGGGCTGGCGCGTTTCGTCATCTTCCTTTTTCATGAAGGACATGGGATCGCAGGCGGCTAGCAGAAGTGTCGTGGCCGAATACGCGGCGAAACGGGTGAAGCCGTCGAGCATGGCATGCCTCCGGGAAAGGGCCTCCGGATTGTAATGGGTGGCGGGAGCCCGCCGCTCGTATCGGGCTTCTTGAACATTTCCCGCGGATTGCGGCCATGATCATGCGGGAATATGGGCCCCAGCCCATTTTCCTGTATTTTCCTCCGGATTCCGGGTTATCATAAAGAGCCCAGATCGACTTTTTTATATTACCCCGGGAATGCAAATGCAGAAAATCGCCTTGCTGGGCGCTACCGGCTCCATCGGAACGTCCGCCCTCAAGGTTCTGCGCCAACACCCGGACCGTTTTTCGCTTTGCGCCGTCGCCGCCGGCCGGCAATGGGAAAAGATCCTGCCCATCATCGAAGAGTTCCGGGTGCCCGTGGCCTGCATGTGGGATGCGGACTCGGCCGCCGAACTCCGCAAACGTACCCGCATCAAAGTCTTGGATGGCATGGACGGATTGCTGGAACTGGTTTCCGATGCCGGCATCGATTTCGTGTTGAACGGCCTGGTGGGTTCCATCGGATGCCGTCCCACCTTGGAAGCCATCACCCGCGGCAAACGCGTGGGACTGGCCAACAAGGAATCCATGGTCATGGCCGGGGAGATCCTCAACGAGGCGCTGCGTAATCATCCCGAGGCGCGCCTGATTCCCATCGATTCCGAGCATTCCGCGATTTTCCAATGCCTGGCAGGCAGGCCCGTCGCCGAAGTGGAACAGATCCAATTGACGGCATCGGGCGGACCGTTCCGCACCCGCTCCGCCGCCGACTTCGCCAGCATCCGCAAGTCCGACGCGTTGAAGCATCCGACCTGGGTGATGGGCGAGAAAATCACCATCGATTCCGCCACCTTGATGAACAAGGGATTGGAAGTCATCGAGGCGCATTACCTCTTCGGCGTGCCTTTCGCGGACATCAAGGTCGTCATCCATCCCGGCTCCATCGTCCATTCCTTCGTTCAGTTCCGGGACGGCTCGCTGATGGCCCAGCTCGGCTGTCCCGACATGCAACTGCCCATCCAGTACGCCCTCACCTACCCCGAGCGCTGGGCTCTCCGGGTCGATCGCCTGGACATGACCGCCCTTGGTAAGCTCGAATTCTTTCCCCCCGACTTGGCTAAGTTCCCCTGCCTGGGCCTGGCCTACCGCGCGGGGGATCTCGGCGGGACGGCGCCCGCGATCGTGAACGCGGCCAACGAAGCCGCGGTGGCCCGCTTCCTGGAAGACCGCGCCTCGGGCGTCGAAGGGGCCATCGGCTTCACCGACATCCCGCGGGTAATCGCCGCCGTACTCGACGCGGCCGAGATCAAACAGCGGCCCGGCCTGGACGACGTCATCGCCGCCGATGCCTGGGCGCGCAAGTCGGCCTTAAGGATCATGAACGACGGACCGGATGCGCATGCGCGCACCGCCCCTTCCATCGCGTCGGCGGCAAGCGGCCGCGAAGCATCGGGCAAAGCCTCGGCCCGGACAGGCAATCGGTAGCCGTAAGGCTTCCGGAAAGGTTTCCATGCATCTCAGCGGTTATTGGTCCCTCATCTACCAGATCCCCACCGGCCTGATCGGCTTGTCCTTCATGGTCTTCATCCACGAGCTGGGGCATTTCTCGGTGGCCAAATGGGTGGGCGTCAAGGTCCACACCTTTTCGATCGGATTCGGCAAGAAACTGATCAAGTTCAAACGGGGCGATACCGAATACGCCATCTCCGCGATCCCTTTCGGCGGTTACGTGGCCATGGCGGGCGAAAACCCGGACGATGGGGGTTACGGGAATTCGGACGAGTTTCGCCAGAAATCCATCCCGGCGCGTTTGGCCATCGCCATCGCCGGGCCTTTGGCGAACCTGACCTTCGCGATCGCCCTCCTTTTCGGCCTGTACCTGTCCGGCGTGCAAGAACCCAAGACGACCATGACCGTGGGCGAAGTGGAAGCCGGCTCGGCCGCGGCCGACGCGGGCGTGAAGGTGGGCGATGAAGTGCTCAACCTCAACGGCAAGACGCAGGCGGGTTGGGAACAGTTCATGCAGGACGTGGCCATGGAAGGCGGCCATACGGTCAATCTCGCTATCCGCCGTAACGGCAAGGATACCTCCCTGCAAATGACCCCGCAGATCAATCCCAAGTTCGGCATCGCGTTTTCCGGCATCGCCCCGGAAGCCGACGTAGAAGTCGATAAGGTCATCCCCGGCAAGCCCGCCGAGGCCGCCGGCCTGAAAACCGACGACAAGATCCTGACCGTGGACGGGATCCGGATCCCTTCGGCCACCTCGCTCATCGACATGGTTAACGGCTCGAAAGGCTCGCAGATCACCTTCGACATCCAACGTAAGGGCGAACGCCAGCAGATCCAGGTGACGCCGGTGATGGACGAGCAGAGCAAGCGCTGGATCGTGGGGATTTATCCGCGGGTGATCGTGCCGACCGTGCTCGTGAAGCGGAACGCTCCGGCGGCATTGAAGCAGAGCCTGGAAAAGAATTGGGAATCGGGGACCATGGTGCTTCGTACCCTGTCCGGGATCGCGACGGGCAAGATCAAGATGAAGGCGCTCTCGGGCCCGATCGGGATCGTGCAGATGATCGCCGGGAGCCTGCGCCAGAGCATGCAGAAGTTCCTGGAATTCATGGCCCTCCTCAACACCAACCTTGCCGTGCTGAACATCCTTCCTTTGGCCATTACCGACGGCGGTTTGGTGCTGTTCCTTTTGCTGGAAGCCATTCGTAGGAAGCCCCTGAGCTTAGGCACCCAATCGATTATTAATCGGGTGGGGATTTCATTTTTCCTGGTGCTGTTCCTCTTCGTAACGTTCCAGGATATCATCCGCATTCCCTGGTTCCTGAACTAGTCGCGTTCGGGCGCTATGGCGCTTGGCGCTGTGCGTCCGGGGTCCCGGCGGTGCCGGTCCTGCCCGGCTCGGGGCTCCGATGGGCTGCGGCCCCGGCTAATCGAAGAGCCCAGTCGCCGGCCGGACAGGCCACCACGGATTCGACCTAGCCCGGTAGCGCGCATGCGGTGGCGATGGATGCGGTCTCGGCGGCGCGCATACAGGTTTACCTGTCCGGCCATGCCGGGACCTCCGCCCAAGTCGCCCCGATCCGGGCAGGCCCGTCCCCGCCTGTTCCACTGCCGCGCGGCGACAGGCGCCGCAGCGACCGGTTGCGCGTTGATCAAAGGAATACCTTCGGGAATGCGAATGCGATCCTTCTCGGCGGGGGGGAGAGCATACGTTAGGGGGGAATGGGAGGAGCCTCCGAAACAAAATTCCGGCGGCATGCATCCTATTGGCCATGAACCCTTTTCATGGAGGATATATGCTCAGTTCGAGAATGCTTCTCGCCGGGACTGCCGGTATTGCCCTGGGACTTTTCCTGGGCGGATGTAATTCCGCCGATAGCAACCCCGTGAAGCCCGCCGCCAGCGGTCCCGTCGGGACCACGGATCTGAAAGGCTCAAGCGACTTCGACCGCGACCTCATCGCGGCCAAGCAGGGTTCGGGAAATTCCGCGAACCGGGAAGAGGCCATCGAAGCCGTGCTTTCCAGATATGGCGTCCCGCATTCGACCGCGCGCGCGGCCCAGGGGCAGCAACCCGGTCCGGTCACCGAGGCCGTCGCGAAAACGGCGGCTACCACGTTCGTCACTGCCGTCCGTAATTTCAGCGCCGACAACGATATCCATACCTTCTACACCACGGTCATCGTCCCCGCCTTCGGATCCTTGGTGGTCTCGGCTACCGCCAGCCAGGACGGCGTCGACCCCTTCCTGGTCGCGTTCTCCCGGAACGACGCCTCCTCCAATACCGATGCCTATGCAATCAGCGTGGCCGGCTATAATGACGACGTGAGCAGCACGAACCGCAATTCGCAACTCGTTTGGGTAAACACCGGGTTCACCAACAAGAAGATCGAAATCGTGGCATTCAACTACCTGCCTTCGACCCGCGGCACCGTCGGCATCGGTATCAGCGTGAACGGGGCGGTCGCGGTCTACTCTTCCCGATTCCTGGGCGGGAAGGTGGAATACGGCACCGATGCCTTCCCGTCGATTCCTAGCAACTGCGCCCCTTCCTTCACCGCGGTAACGGAATCGAACCGGGCCGGAGGAGGATTCTCGGCGGCCGCGCTGGTGGTCGATACCAAAGCCATGAAAGGCGGCATAATCTGGGACCGGCCTGACCTGGGCTCGCAATCTCTGGGTTTCTCGCCTCAACTCAACAATCCCTATCCCAGCTTCGCCTTACTGTTCGAAGCGACATCAGCCCGTGCCGGTAGCCTGGTCGAAGAAGGCTCCGCCTACGGCTACCTACAACGGGACTACTATATCTGCTTCCCTTAAGCCGAATTTCGCGGCCAACTAATCCCGTTAATCGACCGACGGGATCAATGGCCGGGTAATCCCAGGATAAGACCAAGACATTGTATTGCCAATGCATGACAATACAATGTCTTTGCACTCCCATCTCTCCACCTCCCTCTCCCCTTCCGTCCCGCCCGACCCACCTCGGTCCCAGACGGCCCCAGTTGTCGTGGAGCTTGCCCGGAGCAGCGTGGCCGGTCCGGGCGCGCGGGGCGGACCGGCGCATTCGAGGCGCCAGGTCGCCCCGCGCGCACGGCCCGGCCCCATCGATCAAGGCAAACCCCAAGACAACCTTCCTATATTGGGTTCCCTATGAAAATCCTCATCATCGGGAACGGCGGCCGCGAGCATGCGATCGGCCGCAAGCTGGCCCAAAGCCCGCGCAAACCGACCCTCCTCTTCGCTCCCGGGAATCCCGGGATGGAAGAGCTGGGTTCCTGCTACACCGTTTCGCCGGACGATTTCCGCGGGCTGCTTTCCCTGGCCCAATCCCAAAAGGTCGATCTCACCATCGTCGGCCCCGAACAACCCTTGGTGGGAGGCCTCGTCGATTTGTTCCGCGAACAGGGCCTGGCCATCTTCGGCCCGGACAAGGCCGCCGCCGCCTTGGAAGGCAGCAAGGCCTTCGCGAAGGACTTCATGGCGCGCCACAACATCCCTACCGCCCAATTCCGGACCTTCCGCGCCCTCGAGCCGGCCAAGGCCTGGTTACGCGAGACGGGTGCGCCCATCGTCATCAAGGCCAGCGGCCTGGCCGGCGGCAAAGGCGCCGTGGTCTGCATGAACCTCCCTGAAGCCGAGAGCGCCCTCAACTCCATGCTCGGCCCCAAAGCCGTCTTCGGCGCCGCGGGTTCCGAGGTCGTGATGGAAGAGTTCATGGAAGGCGAAGAGGCTTCCGTATTCGCCCTTACCGACGGAGAGGCCTTCGTGGTCTTGCCCACCGCGCAGGATCATAAACGGATTGGCGATGGCGACACGGGACCCAACACCGGCGGCATGGGCGCCTATGCCCCCGCCCCTCTCATGACCCGGGAGCTTTTGGACGAGACCGCTCGCCTGGTCATCAAGCCCACGCTCGATGGCATGCGCCGCGAAGGCATGCCCTACCGCGGCATCCTCTACGTCGGCCTCATGGTCACGCGCCAAGGTCCCAAGGTGGTCGAATTCAATTGCCGCTTCGGGGATCCCGAAACCCAGGTGGTCTTGCCCATCCTGCAAGAGGATCTCCTCGACCTCATCCTCGCCTCCCTGGATGGGACGCTTAAGGCGCGGACCGTGGCCGCGCCCCGGGAATGGTCCGCCGTGGTCGTGATGGCCTCCAAGGGATATCCGGGCCCTTACGAAACCGGCATCCCCATCGAAGGCTTGGAGGGCGTCTCAGAAGTACCCGGAGCGCATGCCATCCACGCCGGCACCAAGCGCCTCAATGGCCGGCTCGTCAGCGCCGGCGGACGGGTATTGGGAATGGTCGGGCAAGGCCCCAGCTTGCAGGAAGCCATCCGCATCGCCTATGCCGGCGCCGGCAAGGTGGCCTTCGCCGGAGCCCGGTTCCGGGGCGATATCGGTAAAAAAGGCTTGGCGAGATTAGGGCTATAGAAGGGATGCGCTTCGTAGTCCTCCGCGGCCGCTCCGGGTACCCGATGGCAGGGCTTCTCCCCGCCGCCTTTCTCGCCAGCCTCCTATTTCTCCTGGTCGCCGCCGCTTCGCCGACCCCCGCTCCCGCCACCATTCGCAAACCCGCCAAACCGGGTCATGCCGATACTCTCGCCGCCCTTAGGGATTCCCTCCGCTCTCCTACGGATACCTTGCCTAAACCCTTGCGGAATCTGGGCCAGAAGGCTCTCCGGGTCCCGGAAAAACTTCTCTTCAACGTTATTTGGGGGGGCTGGAGCTTCCGTTGGGTGACCGCAGGACAAGCGACCCTGGAACTGCTTCCCGCCGACGTCCCCGGGGCCTGGGAAATCCGCTCTTTGGCATGGTGCAATGGATTCTTCCAAACCTTCTATCCGGTGCGGGACACCGTGGTTTCCCGCATCGATAGCCGCGGCATATACCCTTTGAAGTTCGAAAAGCATCTCCACGAAGGCGGATACAAGGCGTCCCTCTCGGCCGCGTATGATCAAGCCCGGCATACGGTTACCACCCAGGATACGTCCTTCCCCATCGAGCCGTTCACCCATGATGTGCTTTCGGCCTTCTACTTCATCCGGACCCAACGTCTGGTGGAGGGGGACACCCTGGAATTGGCCGCCGTTTCCGGCAAAAAGAAGTACAGTCTTAAGGTCCTCTGCCATGGCCGCGAGACCATCGAAGTACCGGCCGGCAAGTTCAAGACCTTGGTCGTCGAGCCCGTCCTCAAGGAAGACGGCCTCTTCAAGGCCAAGGGCAAACTCACCATCTGGGTTACCGATGACGAGGCGCACGTCCCCGTGAAGATGCAAAGCAAGATCCCGGTCGGGTCGATCAAAGCGGAATTAGTGTCGATGCCTAAAGGGCAATAAGACCCTTGGAGAACGGGCCTTCCGGCGCGATTGTCGTCCTTGCCGCCGCGGAAATCTGATTATATTCTGGTTACTCTTCCAACCGTCGCATCTTCCAACCAAGGAGACCCGTGATGACCCAACGCCAGGACGATACGCAAGACGATAAGCAGCCCAACCCCACCTTCCCCGATGAGATGGAGAACGGTTCCGGCGAGGCGCCCGCCCCCGAAGCCCAGGCCGCCTCCGCCGCCGACAAGGACGATGACGATCTCTGGGATCTCGATGATGAGTCCTCGGACATGGAACCGCCCGCCTCGATGACCGCCCCCGAAAAACCGGCCGCCCCCAAGAAGGCCGCGGCCCCCAAGGCGAAAGCCAAACCCGCGAAGAAACCGGCCGCCCCCAAAGCGAAGAGCAGCGCCAAGCAGGCTTCTGCCAAGGCCAAGCCGGCCGCAAAGCGCGGGGCCGCCAAGAAGAAGTCCGGGAATGCCGCCGGCTCCAAGGCCAAAGCCGCAGGCAAAAAAGGTTCCGCCAAGGCGAAGGCCAAGGTAACCAAGAAGAGCGCCCCGAAAGCCAAAGCATCGGCCAAGAAGTCCGCCAAGGCGAAAGCCAAGCCGGCCACGAAGAAGATGGCCTCCAAAGGCAAGGCTAAGAAGACTAAGGGAAAGAAGAGGTAACGTCCGTAGGGACGAACTCATCCGGGTCCGCAAAAAGCCCTTCGGTTATTCCGAAGGGCTTTTTATTTGAAGAACGCGGATCATTCGGTTCCGGTTCCCAAATACCGAGCCTGGGCCCAGGGCTCAAGACGATATGGCATCCGGAAGGGCGGGGTGCGTCAATAGGAACGGAAGTATCTTTTGTGATCCATATGACGGATCATAGGAATGCCGGATGAGCCATTGGGAATGGAGGTGAAGGGCATTCCCAAAGTCCTTACCGCTTTGCTCTGCTGCTTGTTCCTTTTCCGGGCCGCTACGGCGCAGCAATGGAAGAAAGAAGAAATAACTTCCGCGTATATCTTCAATTTCGCCAAGAACATCGAATGGCAGAATGAAGACCGGATCCCGGAATTCCGCTTCTTGATCATAAGCGACGACGGCGCCATCAACCGCGAAATGCTGAACCTTTCCGCAACCCGGAAACTGAAAGGCAAACCCATCAGCGTCGCCATCTCCCAATCGGTCGTTATCCCGAAGGATATCCAACTGATCTTCATCACCCGTGGCATGAAGGATTTGACGGATCCCGTCTTCCGGCGCATCGAGGGCCGGAAAACGCTGCTGATTACCGAGGGATTCGAGGACAAGCGCAGCGTCATGATCAATCTAATCGAGACGAAAGACAAGACGATAAAGTTCGAAATCAACAAGGCCAACATCATCAATCAGGGCCTGAAAGTCTTGCCGGAAATGGTGCTGCTCGGAGGCACCGAAATCGACGTGGCGAAACTGTACAAAGAGGCGCAAGATACGTTGCGGATCAAGGAAGGGGATATCGAG